>JAFAMK010000293.1 GCA_019233415.1 Vulcanimicrobiota bacterium | reverse complement strand
AGCCCCTCTTCGACCGCCGAGGGGAAGACGTTGACGCCGCGGATGACGAGCATGTCGTCGTCGCGCCCGGTGAACCAGTCGATGCGCGCCGTCGTGCGCCCGCAGGCGCAGCGCTCGCGCACCATCGAGGTCAGGTCGCGCGTGCGGTAGCGCAGCACCGGCATCGCCTCGCGCGTGAGCGTCGTGAGCACCAGCTCACCGCGCACGCCGTCGGCGACCGGCCGACCGCTCTCCGGATCGACGATCTCGGCGAGGAAATGATCCTCTTGCACGTGCATCCCTTGCTTCGCAAGGCACTCCTGCGCGACGCCGGGGCCGATGATCTCGGTCAGGCCGTAGATGTTGGTTGCCGTGACGCCGAACAGTTCTTCGAGTTCCGCGCGCATCTCGCGGGTCCACGCCTCGGCGCCGCAGATCGCGTAGCGCAGCGCCTGCGGGCGGCGTCCTTCGGCGCGGAAGCGCTCGGCGAGGACGAGCGCGTACGACGGCGTCGCGCCGATCCCGACGACCGGCAGATCGGCGAGCAGCTGAATCTGGCGCGCGGTGTTCCCGCTCGACGCGGGGATCGCGCACGCGCCGAGCAGTTCGCATCCGCCGTGCGCGCCGAGCCCGCCGGTGAAGAGCCCGTAACCCCACGCGACTTGAAACATGTCGCGCGGCCGAATCCCGCCCGCGGCGAGGCTGCGCGCGACGACCTCGGCGAAGACGTGCAGGTCGCCCTTCGTGTACGCGCCGATCGTCGGGTTCCCGGTCGTGCCGGACGAGGCGTGGATGCGCGCCAGCGCGTCGGGTGGAACCGCCAGCAATCCCAGCGGGTACGCGTCGCGCATGTCGGCCTTCGTGCTGAACGGCAGGCCGGCGAGCGCGTCGAGCGCATCCGGTGTCGCGACGCCGCGCAGCCGCTCGCGGTACGTGTCGTTCGCGCCGCGCAGCCGGTTGACGAGCGCACGCAGCCGCTCAACCTGAAGCGCCTCCAGCGCCGCCCGTTCGAGCGTCTCGAACTCGGGCTGAAAGATCGCCTGCGCCACCTGCATCCCGCCCACTACGCGCTAAGGACGCCGCGGACCGCCTACACCGTGCGGCGTGCGGTTGAGGCGAACAGCTCCGCTAGCCGGCCTTCGCCGTCGAGGTGGTGTTCGGCGGCGACGGCGACGGCTTCGGCGATGTAAGCGTCGCAGGCGGCGTCGGCGGCGGCGTGCGCGCCGAGACGTTCGAGCGCGGCGATCACGGCGTCGGCGTCGCCGGCGGCCAGTTCGCCGATCGAGGCGTAGGCGCGCGCGACGACCGCGCGGTCGGCCGAGGGCGGCCCGTCCATCGCCCAGGCGACCGGAAACGACCACTTGCGGCGCCGTATGTCTGCACCGGCCGGCTTGCCGGTCTCCGCCGGTGTTCCCCAGGTGCCGAGCACGTCGTCGCGCACCTGGAAGGCGAGCCCGTAGGCGCGCCCCATCCGCGCGTAGGCCGCCGCGCGCGCCGGCGCCACGCCCGCGGTAAGCGCACCCAATTCGCATGACGTCGCGAACAGCGCGGCGGTCTTGCCCTCGATCATCGCGATGTACTCCGCGAACGACACCGACGGCGACGTCTCGAAGCCAATGTCTGCGCCTTGACCCAGGCACATCGCGTAGTTGCCGCGGTGCAGGCACGCCGACATGGCCGCGAGCGCTTCCGGCGCGCGCGCGACGGGGTCGTCGAGCAGCGTCGTGAAGCTGAGCGCGCACATCGCGTCGCCCGCGGTCAGCGCCGCGGGGATGCCGTGCGTGATCCACAGCGTCGGGCGGCCGTGACGGAGTTCGTCGCGGTCTTCGATGTCGTCGTGGACGAGCGAGAAGTTGTGCAGCAGCTCGATCGCCGCCGCCGCTGCGAACGCGTCCTCGCCGTTCGCGCCTTCGGTTTCGGCGACCGCGACGAGGATGCGCGGGCGCAGCCGCTTCCCGCGCTTGGCGGCCGGATCGTCGAACGCGAAGTGCTCGCGCACGAGCGCGCGCATCGGCGTCGTCGCGTCGAGGCGGTCGACCGCGCGCTCCAGATAGGCCTCGAACGCCTCGAACGAGGCGCGGATCACGCTACTTGGCGACGAGGGCTCTCACCGACGCGAAGATATTCTGCGGGCGCATCATGTCGGCCGCCGCGGTCGCTTCGAAGCCGGAGTGGACCATGCAGTCCTCGCACTTCGGATTGCCGCTGGCGTGTCCGTACTTGTCCCACTCGGTGTCGCTCAGCAGCTCTTGATACGACTGCGCGTAGCCCTCGCCGAGCAGATAGCACGGCTTCTGCCAACCGAAGAGGCTGTAGCTGGGCATGCCCCACGGGGTGCAGTCGTACTCCTTTTCGCCGGTCAGGAAGTCGAGGAAGAAGGGGCTGGCGTTGAAGTGCCACGCCTTCTTGCCGGCCTTGTACGGCGCGAGGATCGCGCGGAAGAGCTGGCGCGTCTGCTCCTTCGCGAGGAAGTGGTCCTGGTCGGGCGCCTTCTCGTAGCGGTAGCCCGGCGAGATCATCATCCCGTCGACCTTCAAGTCGTCGGTCAGGTAGTCGAAGAACGACTGGAACGTCGCCGGATCGGCGCCGTCGAAGATCGTCGTGTTGGTCGTGACGCGGAACCCGCGCGCCTTCGCGGCCTTGATTGCCTTGACGGCGACGTCGTAGATGCCGTCGCGCGCGACCGCGTGGTCGTGGACTTCGCGCGGTCCGTCGAGGTGGACGCTGAACGAGAAGTAGGGCGAGGGCGTGAACTTGTCGAGGCTCTGCTCCAGGCGAATCGCGTTGGTGCAGAGGTAGACGAACTTCTTGCGCGCGACGAGACCCTTCACGATCTCGTCGATCTGCGGGTGCAGGAGCGGCTCACCGCCGGGGATCGAGACGACCGGCGCACCGCACTCCTCGACCGCGGCGAAGCACTGCTCGGGGGTGAGGTGGCGGCGCAGTACGTCGACCGGGTGCTGGATCTTGCCGCACCCGCTGCAGGCCAGGTTGCAGCGGAAGAGCGGCTCCAGCATCAGGACCAGCGGATAGCGCGTGCGCCCCGCCAGCCGCTGCCGGATCACGTAGCCGCCGACCGCTAGGGCCTGCTTGAGAGAGAGCGCCATCCATCCTCCGTCGGTCGTATGTCACGGTCGTACCCGTGATCTCGGAACCAGGTGACCGCATCCGCGAGCGCGTTGGTTCCATCGCTCTGCGGGAGTCCGAGTTCCCGAACGGCCTTCTCCGCAACGTAGAACATTCGCTGCTTCGCCATCCGGACGCTCTCCACGGAGACGTCCGGCGCGATCCCCATGCGCGCCAGGACATGCTCGCCGAGCGCCGCATAGGCGAGCGGGATCGCGCGCGGAAGGCGCACCCGCGGGGCGGGCAGGCCCGTGATCGCGGCGAGCCGGTCGAGGAGCGCCCGCAGGCTGAGGTTCTCGTGCCCGAGGATGTACCGCTCGCCGGCGACCCCGCGCTCGTAGGCGAGAATGTGCCCCGCCGCGACGTCGCGCACGTCGATGAGATTCAGCCCCGTCTCGACGTAGGCCGGCATCCGGCGCCGCAGGAACCGCACGACGATCTCGCCGGTCGGCGTCGGCTTGACGTCCCACGGGCCGAGGGGGGTCGTCGGGTTGACGATCACGACGTCCTGGCCGGCCTCGAACGCGCGCCGCGCCTCCCGCTCGCCGAAGTACTTGGACTTCTTGTACGTCCCGATCAGCCGCTCCGGCGGGCTCTGGTACGTCTCGTCGGCCGGCGTGCCGTCGGCGCGCACGCCGATCGCCGCGACCGAACTGGTGTGCACCGTGCGCGGAACGCCGGCCGCGCGCGCGGCGGCGAGCACCGCGCGCGTTCCGTCGACGTTCGTGCGTAGCACGTCGTCGCGGTCGCGCCGCCACAAGCTGTAGGCCGCGGCGACGTGAAAGAGCGCGTCGCAGCCGCGCATCGCATCCGCGAGGTGCGGGATGAAGAGATCGCCGCGCACGATCTCGACGCCGAGCCCGAGCAGCGAGGGCGAATCGCCGCGCACGAGCGCGCGCACGCGCCAGCCGCCGGCGAGCAGCGCGCGCACGAGGTTCGCGCCGACGAAGCCGGAGCCGCCGGTGACGAACGCGGTCCGCACGCGCGGCTCAGGCCGGGAAGGTGAAGGGGCGTTTGCGGACGCGGTCGACGAGCCAGCGCAGCGTGCGGTTCGTCAGCGTCGAGGTCGAGCCGGCGATGACCAGCGCGCGCACTTCGGCGCGACTGATCTTCACGCCGCCGCCGGAGACGAGCATCGCGTCGGACTGTTCCAGCTCGCGCATCGTCGCCACCGCGAACAGGACCGGCAGCACGCAGAACAGCCGCACCCGCATCGCGCCGGCGGGGAGCGCTTCGATGTAGCGCAGCGCGCGCTCGACGTCGTCCTGCGCGAGCCGCATCAGCGGTTCGAGCGCCGCACGGTTCGCCGCGCGCAGGTCGGGCCGTAGGATCGTGTCGTGCGCGCTGCCGGCGGCGGCGAGCAAGTCGGCCGGCACGTAGATCGCGTTCTCGTGCTCGGCGTCCCAGGCGATGTCCTTGAGGATGTTGACGGTCTGCAGTGCCTCCCCGAACGCCTCGCAGTCGGTGAGCAGCCGCGTGTACGTGCCGTTGCCGACGAACGCGGAGTGCACGTGCCAGAGTTCGGTGAGCAGATGTCCGACCGTTCCCGCGACGAAGTAGCAGTAGCGGCGAAACTCCTCGACGCTCGCGATGCGAATCCCGTGCGGATGCGCCAGCACGAACTCACGCATCCCGCGCACCATCTCGGTGACCCAGCGGCGCAGGATCGCGCGCGTCGGCTCGTCGAGCGCACGAAACGCGACGAAGACCGTTCCGGTGTGCGCGACGAGCGCAAGGTAGTCGTCGTTCGCGGTGAACTCGGCGACGCGCGCACCGAACGTGTCGGCGCGCGCGGGATCGTCGAAGCACGACAAGAACGCATCGAGCAGTTCGGCCTTGCGCTCGGCGCTCAGTGCGAGATCGTCCTCGACCGTATCGGCGATCCGGCACAGCAAATAGCCGATGCGCACCGGCGATTCGAGCTTCGCGGGGAGCATCTTGATCCCGAGCGCGAAGGTGCGCGAGACGCGCGGAAGGAGCAGACGCGACGCGCGATCCGCGGCCGCCGGGGCCGTGGTTTCGGGGGCCCTCACGCCCGGCCGTGCTACCTCCACGTCGCGGGACTTCCGTCGCCGAGTCGTCCGCGCCTCTCCCTTGAGCAGGAGGGGCCTCGTCGCCCTGGGCAATAGTGGCGCGAATGCGAGTCGGGACGCCACAACACCGCGAACTCTTCTGCCGGACGTTCATCGACACACACGCCGCCTTCGAGCCCGCCGAACTGCCGTGGCCGCGGCTGGACGCGCTGCATCTGGCGCGCCTGCGCGCGTTCCCGTTCTGGAGCTACGCGCGCTCGATCGAGCAGCGCGCCGGCCGGATGGTGACGGCGTTCGCGCGCACCTTGGACGATCCACAGATCCGCGAGGCGGTCGCCTTGCAGGGCGTCGAGGAGACGCGCCACGGGCGGCTGATGTCGTTCGTCGTCGATCACTACGGGATCGACGCGCCGCTGATCCCGATCGGGGACCCGCCGGCGGACAAGGACGATTTCTGCATCTTCGGTTTTGGAGAATGCACCGATTCGTTCGTTGGTTTCGGTGCGTTCGCGATCGCGCGCGAAAAACGGCTCTTTCCCGAGTCGTTCCTGTCGATCTTCGAGAACGTCCTGTGGGAGGAGGCGCGCCACATCGCGTTCTTCGTGAACTGGTGGCGCTACGAAGAGGCGCGCGCCGGCCGCGACACGATGGGGCTGCGCACGATCAAAGCGCTCAAGTACCACGTCCGCGCGACGCTCGGGACGGCGCAGGGTGCCACGCAGATGCCGACGATCCCGACCAAGCTCGACGATCCGGAGCTGGACGCGATCGTCAAGAGCGTCACCCCGGCGATGTTCCTCGAAGCCGCGCTCGCCGAGAACCGCCGGATGATGGCGCGCCTCGATCCCCACCTGCTCAAGCCGACGGTGATGCCGGTCCTCGCGACGCTGCTGCTCGCCGGAATTCGCATGCTGCCGCCCCGTGCCGAAACGGCCGCAGCAAACACCGCGGGCGGTCAATCCGCGGATGCGATACGGCGGCGCGACGCGGCGTAGCGCCCGAGCGCCGAGAGCGGGAAGTGCAGCCGGTACTGGTGGTAGTTCAAGTAGAAGTGTACCGGGAAGCCGGTCCCGGTAAATTCCGGCTCGTTCCACGTTCCGTCCGGCCGCTGCGTTCGTAGCAGATAGTCGACGCCGCGCTCGATCGCGGGCGCGAACGCGTCGGCGATCGACGGCAGCCGTTCCGTGCACGCCAGCAGCCCGATCAGCGCCCACGCGGTTTGGCTCGCCGTCACCGTGCCGGTTCCGCGCAGCTTGGGATCCTTGTAGGTGTCGGTCGACTCGCCCCAGCCGCCGTTCTGCTGCTGGACGCTCTTGAGCCACACCGCGCCGCGCACCACCGCTTCGTCGACCGCGCGGTCGTTCGCGCGCGTCAGCCCGAGCGCGGCGAGCGCGCCGCTCGTGCCGTAGACGTAGTTCACGCCCCAGCGGCCGAACCACGCGCCGTCGCGTTCCTGTTCGTTCAGCAGGTACGCGAGCCCGCGGTCGAAGCGCGCGCGGTCGAAGTCGTCGAGGCCGCAGCGCGCGATCATTTCGAGCACGCGCGCGGTGACGTCGGCGGTGCTCGGGTCGATCATCGCCTTCAAGTCGCCGTAGGGGATGCGGTTGAGCCAGTCCTTGTCGTTGTCGACGTCGAATGCGCCCCAGCCGCCGGTGCGGCACTGCATCGTCGCGACCCACTGCGCCGCGCGCGCGAGCGCCCCGCGCACGCGCTTCGCCTGCGGATGATCGACCGCGGCGAGCGCCATCGCGACGACCGCGGTGTCGTCGACGTCCGGATACCACGCGTTCTCGAACTCGAACGCCCAGCCGCCGGGCTTTCCGTCGCGATTCTTTACCGACCAGTCGCCGTACCGCGCGACGATCTGCTTGTCGAGCAGCCACGACACCGCAGCAACGAGCCGCGGGTCGTCGCGCCGCACGCCGGCATCGACGAGCGAACGCACCGCGAGGCCGGTGTCCCACACCGGCGAGATGCACGGCTGCACGCGGTACGCGCCGTTCGCGGTGATCGTGAAGCCGTCGATCGCCGCCCAGCCGCGCACGACGACGGGATCGTCCGGGCTATAGCCGATGGCCCGCAGCGCGAGCATCGCATTGAGCATCGCGGGCATGATCCCACCCCAGTCGCCGGTGTGCTCCTGGCGCTCGACGGTCCACTTCTCGGCGAGCGCGAGCCCGCGTTCGCGAAACGGCACGAAACCGAGCCGTTCGCTCCACTTCAGCGCGCCGTCGATCCTGACGAAGAGCCGCTCGAACGCGTCCTTCCCGGCCGGCAGCGCGAAGGCCGCGTTCTCGATTCCTTCGGCGTACAGCTCGTCGAGGCTCAATCGCGGGCCGTAGACCGGCTTGCGGTCGAAGAGCAGGATCAGCGGAACGGTGCTCCCGCGCGCCCAGCTCGACAGGTCGTAGATCGAGAACGGGCCCCGATCCGGCAGGACCATCAGCCACGGCGGGAGCGCCGGAAGCCCCGCCCAGCCGTATGCGCCGATCAGCGCGAGGTGCATCTTGGTGAAGATGCGCGCGCGCGTGATCCCGCCGCGTTCGAGGATGAACGACGTCGCCCGGCGCAGCGCGGGATCGTCGGCCGGCACGCCGAGCAGTCGCAGCGCCATGTACGCCTCGACGCTCGCGCTCAGCTCGCCGCCGTCGCCGTACGCCAGCTCCCAGCCGCCGTGCGCGCACTGGTTCTTGCGGAAATATCGTTCTGCCGCCGCACGCGGCACACGGTCGAAACTTCCCCACACGTGGTGCAGCAGCA
>JAFAMK010000169.1 GCA_019233415.1 Vulcanimicrobiota bacterium | reverse complement strand
CGCCGCCGCGGGGACGTTCACGAGCACCGCGACCGACAGGCGCGTCACCTTGCCGGGCGCGTCGACGTGCTTCGCGTTCTGCTCGGTGATCTCGTAGTTCGTCGTCGCCTTCGACTTCGTGTAGCGGCCGTTGCCCTGCTGGTTCTGCTGGCCCTGATACGTCGGCACGACGTTGGTCGTCGTCCCCGGCACGCCGATCGCGGGGTTGCGCGCGGCGGCCGTTCCGTTGTAGTTCTCGCGTTCCGTCTGCTGCGAGCGGACCGTTCCCGACGGCGCGAACGACTTCGTCTCGGACGAGTTCGCATCGAAGTTCATCTGGCTTGCGACGCGCACCGCCGAGCGGTGCGGGCCGACCGTCGCGTCGAGCAGCCCTTGCAACGACTCCTGCAGATCGGACTCGTACTTTTCTTTCGCGACGAGCTGGTCTTGGGTCAGCTTGAGCGCGCTCGATCCGTCGGCGGTTGCGCCCGCGGTCGCGTCCGCCGCCGACGGCCGCAGGATCGTCCCGTTCTGGTCGACGATCGTCACGTTGTCGGGCTTGAGCCCTTCGACCGCGCCCGCGACGAGCTGCGTGATCCCGCGAACTTCCTGCGACGAAAGCTGCATCCCGGTCCGCGTCTGGATCGCGACCGACGCCGTCGTCGGCGCCTGCGTCGTCGAATACAGCGACGCTTCGGGCGATGCGATGTGGACGCGCGCCGACTGCACCTCGGTCAGGCCGGAGATCGTGCGCTGCAGCTCACCTTCGGTGGCGCGCGTCTTCGCGATCTTCTCCTGGAAGTCGGTCATCCCGAGGCTGGTGCGGTCGAACAGCTCGTAGCCGGTTCCGCCACCCGCCTTGACGACGCCCTCGCCGGCGAGCTGGACCCGCTGCTCGTAGACGTTCTCCTGCGGAACCAGGATCGTCGCGCCGCCGTCGGCGAGACGGTGCGGAATCTTCGAGGCGTCCAGCTTCTGGATCACCGCCGTCGCTTCGTCGGGCTGCAGGTTCGAGAACAGCACCCCGTAGTCGGGGCCGCGCAGCCGGAAGAAGCCGAACACCAAGAGCGCCAGGACGATGGCCGTAGCACCCGCGCCGAAGAAGATCCGATTCGATCCGGGCTGCGCGCTCCACCAGTCCCGAATCCGGGACGGATACGACGCGGCAGACGAGGTCAGACGATCCAAAAGCCACCTTCGCGAAGCGTTGTGAGGCGCTTCGTGGGTCTGCCTACCGTGGCGCGATACACCAGGCGTCCGTGCCCGGCGATGTGTAGACTATCGGCCTGAGCTTGTCTCTTGTTTATCGAGCGTGCCGGTAGGAGCAACCGTGCGATACCCATCACGCTTTTGTCACGCTACCGTTAACGGCGACGTTACAGCGCAAGTGCCGAGCGCTCGGGGCCGACCGAAGCTGCGAGTACCGGAACCCCGGTGAGCGCTGCGATTCGGTCGAGAAGTGTTCGCGCCGCGTGCGGCAAATCAACGATTTTTCGCACGCCGCGGATGTCGTCGGCCCAGCCCGGCAGTTCCTCGATCTCGACTCGCAGGTCGGGTTCGCCGACCGCCTCGATCCCCGCCGGGCTCCCGTCGGCGCGGCGGTACCCGGTCACGATCCCGACCCGTTCGAACCCCGCGAGCACGTCGAGCTTGGTGATAAAGAGTCCGTCAAGCCCGTTCAACTGGGCGGCATAGCGAGCGGCAACCGCGTCGTACCAGCCGCAGCGCCGCGGCCGCCCGGTCGTCACGCCGAACTCGCGCCCGCGCTCGCGAAGTCGCTCGCCCGTCTCGTCAAGCAGTTCGGACGGGAATGGCCCGCCCCCGACGCGGGTGCAGTACGCCTTGGCGACGCCGAGGACGCGGCCGACCGCGGTCGGCCCGATCCCGAGGCCCGTGCAGGCGCCGCCGGCCACCGTGTGCGAGGACGTCACGTACGGATAGGTCCCGAAGGTCACGTCGAGCATCGTCCCCTGTGCGCCCTCGGCGAGGATGCGCTCGCCGCGAGCGATCGCCGCCTGCAGCCAGGCGACGCCGTCGACGACGTGCGGGACGATCCGCTTCGCCAGGGCCAGCGTCTCGCCAACGACGTCCTCCTCGCGCGGGACGTCGTCAGCGCCGGCGAACAGCGGCGCGCGGGCGATCAGCGCCTGGCGGACCTTGTCCGCGACGGCCTCCGGCTTGGCCAGGTCGCCGAAGGTGATCCCGTTTCGCGCGGCGCGGTCGACGTAGGCCGGCCCGATCCCGCGCCCGGTCGTCCCGATCGCGGCGCCGCCGCGCGCCTTCTCGGCGAGCCGGTCGAGCGTCGCGTGGTACGGGAAGACGACGTGCGCGCGCGAGGCGATCGCGATGCGCGACGTATCGACCCCGAGCTTTTCGAGCATGTCCAGCTCGTTTGCGAGCCCGCGCAGTGAGGCGACGGTCCCCGCGCCGATCAGCAGCTTCGTCCCGTCGACGAGCACGCCCGACGGCACGACGTGCAGCGCCAGCTTCGTCGCGCCGACTTCGATCGAGTGCCCGGCGTTGTCGCCGCCGCCGAACCGCGCGATGACGCCGTACTCGCGCGCGAGCAGGTCGACGACGCGCCCCTTCCCCTCGTCGCCCCACTGAATGCCGACGCAGACGTCCACCGGCCGGCGGGCGTCGGGGGGCGCCGGGAAGATACGCATGCTAGTCTCCGCGGAAGTCGAGATCGGTCGTGCTTCCGACCGGCAGCGGCGGAACGCCTTCGAACGTCGTCATCACGTACTCGCTGAAGAGGGCGTTCGGCCAGCCGAAATCGACGCGCGAGAACTTCGTCGGGTCGTCCGGGTTGAACGACTCGTGGAGCAGATGGTCGCCCGGATCGGAGGCGAGCAGCTGCGTGAGAACGTCCTTGCGCTCCTGGTCGCTCCCTGCGGTAAAGCCTTCCATCAGCAGCGCGATCGGCCAGACATAGCCGTCGTTCGTGTGCGGCGAGCCGATCCCGCGCGCGAGCTTGCCGACGTAGTACGTCGGGTTGTCCTTCGAGAGCAGGAACTTGCGCGTGTTCTTGTAGACGAACGACGTCGACTTCGTGTAGCCCAGGTACGGCGCGGAGAGCAGCGAGGGCACGTTGGCGTCGTCCATCAGGTTCGCGTGTCCCAGCCCGTCGACTTCGTAGGCGTAGACGTAGCCGTAGTTCGGCGTGAAGACGACGCCGTAGGTTTGAATCCCCGTCTGCACTTCGTCGCGCAGCGCCTTCGCGCGTTCCGCCTTGACGAGGTTGTGGTAGACGTCGCGCTCGATCTCGCTCAATTCGCCGAGCGCGACGACCGCCATCATCTCCGAGGGGATCAGGTAGTTGTACGTGCACGCGTCGTCGGAGGGCCGGAAGCCGGTCCAGATCATTCCGGTGTAGGCGACCGGGTTGCCGGCGCCGCCGTTCGCCAATTCTTTGTGCGTGTAGGGATGCTTCGTGTTGCGCGGGTGGTCTTGCTCGCGCTCCATCGTCGTCAGCGCGCTGTCGAACCCGAGCGACAAGTCGCCGGTAAACACGGACGTGTCACCGGTCTGTTTCCAGTACGTCCAGGCGAGCGTGATCGGGTACGCGAGCGAGTCCAGCTCGAACTTCTCTTCCCACACGCGGTAGTCGAGCGTGAAGGCGTTCGCGTACGGGTCGACCTGCAAATACTTGCCCATCCGCGCGACCGTCCCGCGCAGCAGCATGTCGACCTGCGAGTCGCCCTTTGCAAAGAA
>JAFAMK010000164.1 GCA_019233415.1 Vulcanimicrobiota bacterium | reverse complement strand
CTCGCCGTTGCGCGCGAATTGGATGATGCGCTCCTGATGCTCCGCACGAACGAGCCGGAACTGGGCTTGTTCCTGCTGCGCACCGAGGGCGATCCCGACGCGGTCCTTGCGGCCGATCGCACGCTGCTCGCGCTGCGGGAGCACTGGCTGGTGCGCGAGACGATCGGCTTCCTGCGCCGCACACTGGCGCGGCTTGAAGTCACCTCGCGCAGCCTCTACGCGCTCGTCGACGCCGGCTCGTGTTTCGCGGGGACGCTGCTCGAACTCGCGCTCGCCGCCGACCGCACCTACATGCTCGACCTTCCCGACGATGACGGAGATGCGCCGAGGCTCGTGCTCGGCGAAGCGAACCTCGGCCTCTACCCGACGGTCGGTGACCGCACGCGGCTCGACGTGCGCTTCGACGGCGATCCAGGCGCACTCGCAGCGGCGAAGGCCGCGCTCGGCCACCGCTATCGCGCGCAAGACGCGCTGGCCGCAGGGCTCGTCACCGCCGCGCCCGACGAGCTGGACTGGGATGATGAACTGCGGCTCGCGTGCGAGGAGCGCACAGCGCTCTCCCCCGATGCGCTGACTGCGATGGAGGCGAACCTGCGCTTCTCCGGCACCGAGACGCTCGCGACGAAAATCTTCGGCCGTCTTTCGGCCTGGCAGAACTGGGTGTTCTACCGTCCCAACTCGACCGGCGAGCGCGGCGCGCTCAAGCTTTTCGGCACCGGCAGCCGGCCGAACTTCGATCAGGAGCGCGTCTGAACGTCATGGGGATCGACTACGCCGAACGCATTCCGAACAACGTCGAGCTGGCCTCGGACCGCACGCTGCAGCGCGCGCTCGAACGCTGGCAACCGGCGTTCCTGAGCTGGTGGAAGGAGATGGGACCGACCGATTTCAACGCGGCCGACGTCTACCTGCGCACTGCGATCTCCGTCGACGCGAAGGGTTGGGCGCACTACGACTACGTGCGGATGCCGGACTACCGCTGGGGTATCTTCCTCGCGGAACCCGAGCCGGACCGGCGCGTCGGTTTCGGCGACGGCTTCGGCAGTCCGGTCTGGCAACAGGTTCCCGGCGAGCACCGCAGCACGCTGCGCCGGCTGATCGTCACGCAGGGCGACACCGAACCCGCGTCGGTCGAGCAGCAGCGGCTCCTGGGCCACACCGCGCCGTCGCTCTACGACCTGCGGAACTTGTTCCAGGTCAACGTCGAGGAAGGCCGTCACTTGTGGGCGATGGTCTACCTGCTGCACGCGTACTTCGGGCGCGACGGCCGCGAGGAAGCGGAAGAGCTGCTCGTGCGCCACTCCGGCGACGCCGACAAGCCGCGCATCCTCGGCACGTTCAACGAGCCGATCCGCGACTGGCTCTCGTTCTTCATGTTCACGTTCTTCACCGACCGCGACGGGAAGTTCCAGCTCAAGTCGTTCGCGGAGTCCAGCTTCGACCCGCTCGCGCGCACGTGCCGGTTCATGCTGACCGAAGAAGCGCACCACATGTTCGTCGGCGACACCGGCATCTCGCGCGTCACGAAGCGCACGCTCGAGGTGATGGACGAACTCGGCACCGACGAGCCTGAAGCGGTCCGGCGCGCCGGCGCGATCGACTTGCCGACGATTCAGCGCTACCTGAACTTTTGGTTCAGCTCGTCGCTCGACCTGTTCGGCTCCGAAGCCTCGTCGAACGCCGCCGCGTACTTCGCGCAGGGCATCAAAGGCCGCCCCGACGAGAAGAAATTTGACGACCACCTCGCGCGCGAGGCGACGTTCGCGCTCGACGTCCCCGCCGACGCCGGCCGCGTCCGGCAGGACCACGTCCCGCTGCGCAACGCGATGAACGAGGTCGTGCGCAACGCGTACGTCGAGGACTGCGCCCGCGGACTCGCGCGCTGGAACAAGCTGATCGAGGCGTCCGGACACGGCTTCCGCTTCACGCTGCCGAGCACGCGTTTCCGGCGCACGATCGGCAACTGGGCCAACGTCCCGACCGATCCGTCCGGCCGCCCGATCGCCCGCGACGAATACGATGCGAAGCTGCCGTCGTGGCTGCCGAGCGACGACGACCGTGCGTTCGTCGCGAGCCTGATGCACCGCGTCGTCGAACCGGGAACGATGGCCGCGTGGATCGCACCCCCCGACAAGGGGATCAAGGATCGCCCGGTCGACTACGAGTACGTCCGTCTCGCATGAGACGAACGTACTAGGATGTCGCTCGACCCGTCGCTGCTGTTGTTCGTCCCCGCCGACCGCCCGGAACGGTTCGGCAAAGCGCTCGCCGCCGGCGGGACCGGCGCGATCCTCGACCTCGAAGACGCGGTGTCGCCGGACCGCAAGGACGCGGCACGCGAACAAGTGCGCGCGTTCCTCGATGCGCACCCCGACCTGTCGAACGTCGCCGTGCGCGTGAACCCGCCCGACACGCTCGACGGCCGCACCGACCTTGCGATGCTCGCCGGCGTGCGCCCTGTCGGAGCCGTCGTCGTCCCGAAGGTCGGCGATGCGCGCGACTGCGCGCGCGTCAGCGACGCGCTCGGCGAGATTCCGCAAATCGTCATCATCGAGTCGGCGCGCGGTCTCGCGCACTGCGAGACGATCGCCGAAGCCGCGCACGTCCTCGCACTCGCCTTCGGCCCTTACGACCTCGCCGCCGAGCTAGGCGGTGACACCGACGCCGACGTGATGCTCCCACACCGCGCGCGAATGCTCGTCGCCGCACGCGCCGCCGGCCGCTGGGCGATCGACGGCCCGTCACGCGAGTACGGCGACGCCTCAATCCCCGCGCGCGACGCGCACCACGCGCGTCGCCTCGGCTTCGACGGCAAGCTGCTGATCCACCCGAGCCAACTCGCCCCCGTCCGCGCCGCGTTCGCCCCAACCGCCGACGAAGTCGACTACGCGCGCCGCATCGTCGAAGCCGCCGCGCGCTCCAATCCCGCCGTCCTCGACGGCACGATGATCGA
>JAFAMK010000131.1 GCA_019233415.1 Vulcanimicrobiota bacterium | reverse complement strand
CGCCCCGGCGGCCGAGACGCCGATCATGGCGGCCGCGGCGCTGATCGTCGCGTACCTCGCGGTCGTCCCCGTCGCGACGATGCTCTACGCGAGCTTCCACACCGGCTTCCTCACGCCGGGCGCGCGCTGGTCGCTCGCGAACTACGCCCAGGTCTTCACCGACCGCCACTTCTACGCGATCCTCGGAAACACGCTGATCTACGGCGGCGGCGTCGCGGCCGTCGCGATCGTGCTCGGGTTCGCGCTGGCGTTCGTCTACGCGCGCACCGACGCGCCGCTGCGCGGGCTCTGCATGGCGACCGCGCTCGTCCCGCTGATCGTCCCCGGTATTCTGAACACCGTCGCGTGGCTGTTCCTCACCTCGCCGCGCATCGGACTACTCAACGCGCTGACGAGCGCGCTCTTCCACCTGCGCCCGTTCAACGCGTTCTCGCTCCCCGGGATGATCTTCATCCAGGCGATGCACGTCACGCCGACGGCGTTCATCATGGGCGTCGCGGCGTTCACCGCGATGGACCCGTCGCTCGAGGAGGCCGCGATCGCGTCGGGCGCGCCGTCCTGGGTCGCGTTCCGGCGCGTGACGCTGGGACTCGCGCGGCCGGCGATCGTCGCCGCGTCGTTGCTGATCTTCATCCAGACGATCGCCTCGTTCGAGGTGCCGCAGCTGGTCGGCGTCCCGGCGAACGTCGGCGTCTTCGTCAGCACGATCTACGCGACGCTGCAGGCGTTCCCGCCGGACTACGGCGCCGCCGCCGCGATGGGGACGGTCGTGCTCGTCGTCGCGGCCGCCGGCGTCGCCTTCGCGAACCGGCTCGACCGCGCCGGAAAGCACGCGACGGTGACCGGCAAGGCGTTCCGCCCGCGCCGCATCGAGCTGGGTCGGCGGCGCTGGCTCGCCGGCGCGTTCATCCTCGGCTTCTTCGGAATCGCGGTCGTGCTGCCGCTCGCGGTGCTGGTGTGGTCCTCGCTCCTGCCCGGTTACGAGACGCCCTCGCTCGACGCGCTGCGCCGGCTCTCGCTCGCGAACTACGTAACGATCTGGAGCTATCCGCTGATCGCGCGCTCGCTGCTGAATAGCGTCATCGTCTCGATCGCCGCGGGCGCGATCTGCACCGCGCTGACCGCGATCGTCGCGTACGTGACGCTCAAGACGCGCGTGCGCGGCGTGTGGCTGCTCGACGTGCTGGCGTCACTCCCGATCGCGGTGCCGAGCATCCTGATGGGGATCGGCATTCTGTTCTGGTACCTCGTCGCACCGCTCCCGTTCCACCTCTACGGAACGCTCGCGCTGTTGGTGATCGGCTTCGTGACGATCGGCATCCCGTACGGCATGCGCTACGCCAGCTCCGGAATGGCGCAGATCAAGGACGAGCTGGAAGAGGCCGCCGCCGTCAGCGGCGCCAGCTGGGGCGAACGCTTCACGCGCATCTACCTGCCGCTGCTGACGCCCTCGCTGCTCGCGGCCTTCCTGACGACGATGATCCTCGCGTTCCGCGAAATCTCCGCGGCAATCTTCCTCTACTCGCAAGGCAGCGAAGTCGTCTCGGTCGCGATCTTCGACCTCTGGTCGAACGGCCAATACCCGGCGATCGCTGCGCTCGGCTGCGTGATGGTCGCCGTGCTACTCGTCCTCGTCGCGATCGTCCAGCGCCTGGGCGGCCGCATCGGCCTCGCCGGCACGCGCTGAGCGGGAGCCCGCCGCCCGCGTATCGCTACGAGGACAGATGGCTCCCGCCGACGGCACATGTCGAACTTACGGAAGCGCCCTATCGAAGCAGTTTGTCAGTGCACTCCGGGCGCTCAGGTGTCGCTGACGCAGTAACTCCACTTCACTCGTCGAGATGGGGAAGTAGGATTCGGGCAAAGAGGAGCGGACAGCCTTCGCCAGTCGCCTCAAACCAGCCTTCGCGAGGAATGCCGCTAAGGATTGGTTTGCGCCGGCTCTCGCCTGGATGAAACGCGAATGATTCCGCGTCGTATACAACCACCCCGCACTGCCCGAAGAAGCGGTGATCACAGCAATGTCGACAATCTCAGTAGCGTGTGATGTTGCGCCGAGCGGGAGATTGTCCATCAGCGCCGACTCCGAGTGCACGCAGCGCGCGCCGACTGTCGGAGGCACCGCCGCGCTTGCTGCGGTGGCGTTCAGCAACGCCAACAAAGCTACCACGACGGCGCGGTGCAAGATGTTCCTTACGTCCATTGGGACGCCGGCAGCGGGGCAGTGAAGCAAGCACCAGAGCCGTTGCCGCTCTTCGATCCAGGTGGGTACTTTGCGAATACTTGGTTGATCTGCGACGGTGTCAGCGCGGGACTCGTCACGCCAGCGTTCACCTGCATGACTGCCGTCAAGCCCGCTCCGACGGCTGGCAGCGCGGCAACGAGATTTACAAAGAAGCTTGGGTCATTGCCTTTCGCCGTGACGAAATAGCTTCCGCCAGCCGTCAGAGAGATGTATCCGATGATCGTCGAACCACCCAATCCCGTCGTCGGATTGAACGTCGCGTTTTCGTACATGTACCAGATGTTGACGATGTCGGACGATGTTCCCGTCGCTCCGTTCGGCAGATTCGAGTCGAGCACGAGGCCCACACCGTCGGAGCCTTTGCACGCTAGCCCTTGCGCTGGCGGGAGAAGAGCGACGCTCGTCCCACTACCGCCGCCACCTCCAGCGTTACCACCGCCGGTTGGATTCGTGCCGGCGCCACAAATCCACGGATCGCTGCACCAGCCCGGATCGTTTGGGTTCTCCTCCGTAAGTTGCGGTGTCCTCACAGCGTCACGTGCGCTTGGAACTATGGATTCGCTGCTGGCTCCGCAGCCGGCGAGGAATACTGAAGCCGCCGCGATCGCCAACGCGCTCGCGAGATTCTCTCTGACTCGCAAACCAATCCCCTATGTATTCGCCCACACCACCGACGGGCTGAATGCTGAATACGTACGCCCTTCTTCGCAGGATCAACCGTCTCCGGCTAGAGGGTGAAATATGAAAACGCAGCCGCCGCCGCGATCTCCCTGGGGGTGGCGAGCGGATGCGGCATAGTCGGTCGGCTGAGGCTCAGCCGACCTCGGACTTCGGGCGCAAGTACTTGCGGACCAGCTCGTCGTCGAGCTGAATTCCCGGTTCGTATTCCGGCGCGTTTTCTAGTTGCTGCAAATCGTTCAGGCCGGAGTGTTTGTAGATGCGGTTCGTTGCGCTGACGAGGCGGGCCGGGCCCGCTGGGTCGGCGTTGAAGTGCTGGCTGATCGTGTTGGGCGGGATGTAGATCATGTCGCCGGCTTCCCACTCGAAGCGCTTTTCCTCGCCGGTCGGGACCCACCGGTACTTGCCGGTCGAGAGGTCGAGGTCGCAGTCGACGTGGATGTCGTAGCCGCGGCCTTCGAGGACGTACAGCGTCTCCTCGGCGAGCTGACGGTGCTTGCCGGAGCGGCTGCCCGGCGGGATGATCTGCATGTAGATGTCGACCGTCTCGACGCGGGCGTTCATCTTCTCGTTGACGAGGTGCTTGATGAGCCCGTGCGGCGACATTTCCCACGGCATCTCTTCCGGGGTGATGATCTTCTTGCGCTGCGCGTCGCGCTGCGGGCGCTCCGCGGCCTCGGCGAGCGTCTCGGCGTAGAACGCGGCCTGCGCCTTGCCGGCGGCCCACGCTTCCCATTCCTGGAAC
>JAFAMK010000051.1 GCA_019233415.1 Vulcanimicrobiota bacterium | reverse complement strand
CGGCTCACGCTTTACGGGGCAGCTGCTGCGGCTGCGCTACGCGCTGAACGACAAGGTAACGCTGAGCGCGGGCGCGATCCTCTCGAACCGCGGCGGCGCACGCGCCGCGTGCCCGGTCGACGTGCAGAACGTGCCGTGCGGGTTCGGGCCGGGGGACTCGGACTACGACCGCTTCCGGCTCGGCAACGTCGGCGTGCAGGCGCAGCTCGGAAACGTCGCGCTGACCGTGAACGCCGGCGCGTACGGCGGCCGGTACACGTCGGACCAGCTCTCCGACGTCGTGCTCGGCGTTCCGATGCCGTCGGGGGACACCTACGACTACGACTCGCGCTCGGCGTCCGCATCGCTCAACGTGACGGTTCGGCGGCACACGCTCGCGCTCGGGTTCGACACCAGCGCCTCGCGCGACATGTACACGCCGCTCGACCTGACGTATTCGCGGCCGACGTTCGATCCCGAGTCTTCGAGCGACCTCAACCTGACCGACACGTACAAGATCAGCACCAAGCTCGCCGTGCGCGCCGGCCTCTCGACCGCCGCGGCGACCGGTGCGCGCGCGTCGCTGCTCGAAACCGTCGGCGGCAACTGGAAGCCGAGCACGTCCGAAACGTTCGACGTCAGCGCGCAGTTCGGCAGCGCGCAGCCGATCGGTACGCGCGAGGACACGTTCGCCGAACCGTCGCGCGCCACGTACACCTGCGACGGCCTCACGCGGCTCGGCGGCCCGGGGGACACGAACACGTCGAAGCAGTCGTCGACGTCGTACAACGCGACGTGGACGCACAACTGGAGCGGCGGTCAGCTGACGACGACGGTGTACCGCACCCTGCAGATCGGCCAGACGTTCTACGGCGCCGTGCCGATCGGGAGCGAGCCGGCCGGCTACATTCCGCCGGGATTTCTCGACGCGATCGAGGCGGCGTGGAACCGCCCGACGTCGTGCGCCGGCGTGCCGTTCAACCCGAATTCGATCTACATCGTCGAGGGACTCGCCGGAACCTCGCGGCGCTACGAAGGCTTCTCGGTGAGCGGCCGCGTTCTGCTCGGCCGCAACGTGACGCTGTTCCCCAGCTACTCGACGACCGCCGCGACGCTGCTGAGCGCCGACGCGCGTCTCCTCGGCCCATACAGCTTCATCGTGCCGGGCTGGCAGCTGCCGGGCCGCCCACTGCACACCGCGGTGCTGACGCTCGACACCCTGCAGCCGCACGCCGGGCTCGAATGGATCGTCAACGCGCAGTACGCCGGCGCGAACAACAATCGCCGCCTCGGCGCGTACACGCAGCTGAACGCCGGCGTCGCGCGGACGCTCGCGCGCGGGACGCTCACCGCGTTCGTCTCGAACGCGCTGAACACCGATGCCGGCATCTTCTTTTCGACGCGCTACGCGTACCGGCTGCCGCTTGCCGGCGGGGGCGCGATCGCGCAGTCGGCGAATCCGCTGACGCCGCGCGTTTTCACCGTGCAGTACTCGGTGCGCACAAACCGAAAATGAGGTGGATGCGGCGGCAGCGGGTGGACAGTGAAAGCGTCGTCTCGGCCGGCTTCGAGCCGGGCGACCGCATGCTCGAGATCGAGTTCGTCAACGGCGGAGTCTACCGGTACTTCGACGTGCCCGTGGCGGTCTGGAACGCGTTTCAGCGCGCCGACTCGAAGGGCCGGTTCGTCAACTTCATGGTGAAGCCGAACTACCGCTTCGAGCGCGTCGACGACTGACGGCTTAGAACGTGCGCAGGTAGGCTTCGCGCTCCCACGGGTGGACGGCGCGGCGGTAGCGCTCGTACTCGGCGAGCTTCGCGTCGCGGAAGGCGTGGTAGATGTGGTCGCCGAGCGCGCCCCGGATTACGAGGTCTTCGTCGAGCGCGGCAATCGCCTGGCGCAGCGACTTCGGCAGCTGCCGAATCCCGTGTTCCGTGCGGAAGCGGTCGCCGAGTTCGTACGTCGAGCCGGTGAACGGATCGCCGGGGAGGTTGCGCGCGCGAATCCCGTCGGCCAGCGCTTCGACGAGCGCCGCCATTGCGAGGTACGGGTTGCAGGCCGCGTCGGGGCTGCGGACTTCGATCAGCGGCGGCGTCGTGCCGAACGCGGGCGGCACGCGCACCAGCGCGTTCGCGCTGCGCTGCGACCAGACGGTGAAGACCGGCGCGTCCCAGGCGGCGACGAGCCGTTTGTACGAGTTCACCGTCGGGTTGCAGACCGCGGTGAAGCCCGGCGCGTGGTCGAGCAGGCCGGCGATGGCGTGCAGCCGCACCGCCTCGTCGACGTCGCCGAGCGCGAAGTAGACGTGCAGCCCGCTTCCCGCCGACTCTTCGAGCGGCTTCGGCATGAACGTTGCGTGCAAGCCGCGCCGCTGCGCGATGCGCCGCACGACGCCGCGCACGGTGAGCAACCGGTCCGCCATCGTGAGCACACCGGCGGCGGCGAGGTCCAGCTCGTGCTGCCCCGCGCCGTGTTCGTGATGCGCGCTCGAAATGGGAATCCCCATCGCTTCGAGCGCGACGCTCGTGTCGAGCCGCGCCTCTTGCCCGCGGTCGTTGGCGGAGAAGTCGAAGTACGAGCCGGCGTCGTTCGTGCGCGTCGTCGGCGAGCCGTCCTCGGCCAGTTCGAACAGGTAGTACTCGACCTCGAGCGCGGCCTGCACCGACTGCAGCACGTCGCCGGCGTCTTCGAGCACGCGCTTGAGCGTCGTGCGCGCGCAGCCTTCGAACGGCGTTCCGTCGGGCATCGCAATGTCGCACAGGATGCGCGCTTCGACCTGACCCTCTTCGACCCACGGCAGCACCGTGAACGTCGCCGGGTCCGGGCGCAGGACCATGTCGACTTCTTCGCCGCGCACGAACCCGTCGATCGACCCGCCGTCGAAGGTGACTTTGCCTTCGAACGCCGCGTCGAGTTCGCCGACCGGGATCGAGACGCTCTTCTGAATCCCGAGCACGTCGACGAATGCGAGCCGCACCCAGCGCACGCCGCGCTCCTTCGCGACCGCCAGCGCGTTGCGCCGCGCGTGCGCGGCGTCCTTCACCGTCGTGAGCGCCACGCTATCCGTCCAGCGCGTCGACGGCGAGCGCGGCGCGCACGGTGAGCTGGTCGTGCGGCGAGTCGAGGTCGAGCCGCCCGATCTCGCCGATCTGGCGCAGGCGGTAGAAGACGGTGTGTCGGTGCACGTTGAGCCGCGCGGCGGCCTCCTTGATGTTTTGTCCCACGTCGAAGAAGAGCTTCAGCGTGCGAACGAGTTCGGTCTGGTGCTTCTCGTCGTACGCGCGCAGCGGGTCGAGCACCCGCGTCGCGAACGCGCGCCAGTCCTCGCGCGTCGCGCCGGTGCGATGCAGCAGCGGGTAGACGCCCAAGTCGTCGTACGGCATCACGCGGCCGCCGCCGAACATCCGGCGCGCGATGATCATCGCCTCGCGCGCCTCGTCGACGCTCTGCGCGACCCCGATCATCTCGGCGTGGCGTCCGACGCCGCCGACGACCTTCACGTCGAGCCCGGCGCGCCCCATCCCGCGCGGGATCATCGTCGCCGCGGTGCGCGCGTTCGCCGCGTCGACCTCGAGCGGCGCGGGGACGAGGAAGAAGAAGCCTGGGCCACGCTCGACGACGACGACCTCGCCGGTGCGCGTGCCGAGCGTGTCGAGGCAGACGCGCCGGATCTCGGCGTTGCGCTGCGCGGCGACGGTCTCGTCGAGCCCCTCGCCCTCGACGGCGACCGCGACGTAGCCCAGCGCGAGCGTGATGCCGCGCGCCTGTGCGTCCTCGCGCGCTTCGAGCGGGTCCTCGTAAGCGCGCGCGAGGAGCCGGTCCCAGAAGCCGCGCCGCCGGCCGCGCCCGCCCCCGGCGTCGCGCGAGAGCTCGACGGCGATCTGCGAGGCGGTCAGCCGAACGAGGCCGGCACGCTCCTCCTGGATGCGGGTGCCGCCGGGGAAGACCGAGAGCCAGCCCAGCCGCGCCTCGCCGGCGCGGATCGGAAACGCGCGCGCGTGGGCTTCGGCCGGCAGCGCGAGCGGGACGCTCTCTTCGCCGTCGGCGTCCTTCGGGAGCAGGTCGCGCACCGACGGCGGGATCGTGCGCGCGCCGGTCCCGGCGACCGCGAGGTGGCGCCACTGCGCATCCTCGACCAGGATCGCGGCATCCAGTGCACTGGCGAGGTGGCCGGCCAGGGCCTGCGCGCCGCCGCCGCTCGCGACGACGCGCGCCAACGCTTCGGCGAAGCTGAGCAGCGCCTCGGAGCGGTCACGGCGCAGCGGCCGGGCGGGAACGGCGTGTTCTTCCTGCAACGGTCTGCAAGAACTTACGGCGCCGCGGTGGCCTTCCTGTCGCCATTTGGACAGTCGCGCCACGCCGAATGACGACATCCGTCGGCCGGCGAAGCGCCCCGCGTGAGCGTTCTGACCATCCACCTGTACGTCGCCTTCCTCGTCGCCGCGCTGGCGGTGCTCGCCGTGTGGCAGGTCCCCGGCCGGCGGATCGCGCTCTGGGTCGTCACGGTGCAGATCGCGCTCGGGATCGCCGTGATGCTGCAAGGCTTCAAGGTGCCGTGGTACCACCCGGCGCTCGCGGTCGTCGGCTGGGCCGGCTACATGGCGGCGAACGCGATGGCGCGCCGCAACGAGAAGCGCAACGCGCTGATCGTCGCCGTCGTCTCGTCGCTGCTGATCTTGATCGCGTACTTCGTCGGGATGGAAGCCGTGAAGAACGGCTACGCCAGCCCCTAGCCGCCGGCGGTCAGGGACTGCCAGACGTAGACGAGGGCGAGGATTCCGATCACGACCGCGGTCGCCCAGCCGACGACGTTCCCGAGCCGCGTGTTGACGTAGCGCCCCATCACGCGTGGCCGGTTGATGACGATCAGCATCAGCACCAGCTCGAACGGCAGCAGCACGCCCTGCACGACCTGCGCGTAGAAGATCAGCTTGAGCAGTGACTCCTTGGGCACCAGCAGCACGAGCGCCGCGCCGAGTAGGATCGCGCCGCCGAAGAGGATGTAGAAGATGGGCGCCTCGCGGAAGCGCCGGTCGAGCGACGCCTCGACCCCGAACGCCTCGCAGACGATGTACGCGGTCGAGAGCGGCAGCACGGTCGCGGTGAAGATGCCCGCGTTCAAGATGCCGAACGCGAACAGCGTTTCGGCGAACTTCCCGACCAGCGGCTGCAGCGCGATCGCGAAGTCCTGCGCCTGCGCCGTGTCGATGTTCAGCAGCGGCTTCCCGGTGTGGAGCGAGGCCTGGTAGATCGTCGCGCCGTTCGCGATGATCATGAAGCCGGCGAGGACGATCGCGAGGAGCGACCCGACCGCGACGTCAATCCGGATCGCCGGCAAGTCGCGCGCGCGTGAGCCCTTGTCGACGACCGCCGACTGCAGAAAGAACTGCATGTACGGCGAGATCGTCGTGCCGATCAGGCCGACCACGGTGACGAGAAACGCCGGGTCCTTCTCGATCACGGGGACGAACGTCCCGCGCGCGACGTCGCCCCAGTTGGGGTGCGCGAGCAACGCCGACCAGATGTACGCGAGATAGACGAGCGAGAGGACGACGAAGACGCGCTCGACGATCTTGTTCGGCAGCCGCAAGACGAACAGGAAGACGAGGACGGTCGCGAGCGGGACCGCGATGTAGCGCGAGACGCCGAATATCTCCGAGGCCGCGCCGATCCCGGCGAACTCGGTTGCGGTGATCCCCGTGTTGATGAAGAAGAGCGCGAGCATCGCGAGGAACGTCGTGCGCAGCCCGAAGTTCTCGCGAATCAAGCCCGCCAGGCCCTGGCCGGTCACCGCACCCATGCGGCCCGCCATCTCTTGCACGACGATCAGCGAGACGGTCAGCGCGAGCAGCGTCCACAGCGTCGCGTAGCCGAAGCGCGCGCCGGCCGCCGAATACGTCGCGATGCCGCCGACGTCGTTCCCCGCCGAGGCGGTGACGAAGCCGGGTCCGAGCACGGCGAAGAAGGCGAGGAGGATTCGCCAGGTCCGTCGCACGCGGTGGTGTTAGCTCGCCTTCTCGGCGCGGCGGCGCTGTCCGTGCTTGGTGAAGCGCGGGAGCTGCTTGGTGAGGCGGTCGGGGATGATTGCGTCGATCGCGTCGTCGACCGTGACGATGCCGAGCATCTTTCCCTGCTCGTCGGTGACCGGGCATGCCAGCATGTCGTAGCGCGCGATCGTCGCGGCGACGTCTTCTGCTGACGTGTCGGTGCGTACGGAGACGAGGTCGGTGTCCATGATGCTGTGGATCGTCGCGTCCGGTGCGGAGAGCAGGAGCGTGCGCAGCGAGAGCACGCCCAGCAATTTCTCGGACTGATCGGTCACGTAGAGGTAGTAGATGAACTCGGTCTCCGGCGCGATTTCCCGGATCTTCGCGATCGTCGCCGCGACCGTGCGGTGCGGATAAATCCAGAAGTAGTCGGTGGTCATCAGGCCGCCGGCCGTGTCTTCGTCGTACGCGACCAACTCGCGCAGGTCCTCGGCGGTCTCCGAGTCCATCTCGCGCAGCAGCTCTTCCTGACGCTCCTCCGGGAGATCGACGAGCAGATCGGCGGCGTCGTCGGAGTCCATCTCCTCGATGATGTCCGCGGCGCGCTCGGTGCCGAGGTCGTCGAGGATCGAGCGCTGGACGTCGGGTTCGAGATGCTCGAGCGCGTCCGCCGCGCGCTCGTCGTCGAGCGAGCCGACGACGCGCGCCGCATCCTGCGCCGACAGTTCGCCGATGACGTCGGCCAGCTCCGAGGGATGCAGGCGCGAGAGCCGGTGCTCGCTGACCGAAAGGTGGATCTGCGTCGGGTTGAGGTCGTGCAGCGGCGCGACGTTGTCCCACGCGATCAGCGAGCGCGGCACGCGGTCGACGAGCGCCGGGAAGAGCCGCGCAACGCCGAGCCGGCGCAGCAGGCTGGCGACGCCGATGTCGGCCGCGACGACGCGCAGCGCGCCGGCGGTGCGCGCGACCTCGATGTCGTTGATGCGCACGACCTTGCGGCCGTCCACGTCGACGATCTGCTTGTCGAAGAGGTCTTCTACCAGGTACAGCGCCTCGTCGTCGGGCGGCCGTACGATCTTCGGCGGGGTCAGCAGGACGAACGCGCCGGCCTCGATTTCGGCGACTTCGGCAAGCGGCGCCGCGAGCTCGCCGTAGCGCGTCTTGACGATCACCGCGTCGATCCGCGGGAACGTGTCCTCGGGGTGCTCGACGACGAAGTCCGCGACCTTGCCGACGACCTCGCGCGTGCCGCCGCGGTCGATGACGGCGGGGCGGCCGATCAACTCGGAGACGAACCCTTCGTGGAACGCCGTGGCGGGCATCACGCCAAGTGTACGCAGCACGTCAAGCGCACGCAAACCTTCCGCATGTGCCACGGGAGCGGTCGTGCGGAAGCGTGAAGCCCTCGGCCATGTCGATTCGACTCGCCGCGGGCGCCGTAGCGGCCGCGGTGTTGCTGTGCGCCTGCGCCGGACCGCGGTCGGGCGGGGACGGTTCGCGGCCAGCAGCCGCGGCCGCGCCGGTCGCGACGGCGCCGAGCGGTCCACCGAACGCCCTGGTCCCGAGCATCGGCAAGGCCGGTGCGATCGCGCTCGATCCCGACCAGCGGCGCATGCTGGATGCGGCGGTCGCCAAGGTGAACCCGGGCCTGCGCCCGCGGCTGCGCTACGCGCTCGCACTCGGCGACGACGGGCAGCGCCACCTCGTCGTCTACGACGGCGAAGGGCTTGGCGCCGACGGCCGCCATCCCGGCAAGAAGTTCGAGTACGTCGTGTTCGAGGTGCTCAACGCGCCCAGCGGCGAGCACTACGACCCGCAGCAGAACACGCTCGTCGCGCCGATCCCGCCGCCCAAGGACCGCGACGCCGCGACGCTCGAGCTGAAGTAGCGCGCTCCCTCTTAGTGGACGATCGAGTCGGAGACGAGCGTCGCGACGATCTCCGAGAGGTGCTCGCTGTCGGCGACGAGCTTCGTCTGGAACTGGTTCTGGATCTGGTCGCGGGTGAACGCCGTCACGGCCGAGCCGACGTTGAGGTCGCGGATCGCGCTCTCTGACGCCTGCGTGTTGACGCTCGCGACGTTCCCGTTGTTCGCCGCTTCCTGCAGCGCGACGGTCTGTGCGCCGACCTGCGCGCGCACGTTGCCGAGCGTGTTGATCGCGTAGTCGATGCGGTACTCGGCGGCCTGGTTCTGCAGGTCGTCGCCGAGAATCACCTCGTTCACGCCGAGGTTCACCGAGCTCATGCCCGGGATGTCGACGCTCAGTACCGCGCCCTCGGCGTCGCCGGTGTTGATCATCAGCGCGGAGCCCGGTGCCTTCTGCTGGCCGGGGAGCGTCACGAGCAGACCTTCCTTGCCGACGTCGGCCGAGGTCAGGGTCCCGATGTTGAAACCGAGGACCTGTGGGCCAGTTCCATTCTGCGACTGCTGGACGAACGTCGGTGTTCCGGGGATCGGAGGTCCGAAGCCGAGCGGCGTATTCGAGCCGTTCGGCACCTGCACCGTCACGGTCTGCGTGGGACCGAACGTGCCGTCTTGGCTGCCGAGCGTGATCGTGATGTTGATGAGGCCGGTGACCGGGTCGAACGAGTCGATGCTGATCGACTGCGCCATCTCCTGCGCGGTGGGGGCGACGTACGGCGCGTTCGGGTCGACGCTCTGGTCGTAGATCTGGCCGCCGCCGCTGGCGGTGGGATTGGAGACGAGCAGCGTGCGCGGGGGTTGGGGGACCGAGCTGGACGCGCTGCCGTCGAGCAGGTTGCGGCCGTTGAAGCTCGTGCTCTGCGCGATGCGGTCGATCTCGAGCCGCAGCTGGTCGAGCTCCGCCTGGAGGTCGTTCTTGTCGGAGGTGCTGAGCAGGTCGCTGCGCCCCTCGACGACGAGCGCGCGCATGCGCTGCAGGATCGCCGAGATCGTGCTCATCGCGCCTTCGGCGACGGTCAGCGCGTTGCCGGCGTTCTGGATTTCCTGAACGCCTTGGTCGAGGCCGTGGACCTTGGAAGCGAGGCTTTCGGCGATCGCGAGACCGCTCGGATCATCGGCGGCCGTGTTCACACGCAAACCAGACGAGAGACGCTGTGTCTCCGTCCCGAGCGCCCCCTGCGTCTTCAGACTCGCGCTGAGCGCGAGGCCGGTTAGACTGAGAACGTCCATGCCGTGTGCCGTCTTCCCTCCATGGAAGCTGCCCGTCCCTGGGCCCGCAGGGTCCCCGATCCCCTAGAAAACCTATCGGCACCTGCTCGACCATGCCTTAACCGATTCAGGCCACAAAATCTTGACGGTGGCGGGCGCTACAGCTTCCCGGTTGTCAGCCGATGGTAGGGTGTGCGTCCCGCTCTGCGCCGCCTCTGTTCGGCCGTGAGCGTCGCTTGTCTGACCGCTTCGGCCCTCTGCTTCGCGTCGGACACGGCGCTTCGCGCGGCCCCGCTGCTGGCGGTCCGGCTCCACCTGCCTTTCGCCGCGCCGCGCTTCGGCGTCGATGCGGCGCCGCCGGCGCCGGCGTCCCCCCTCCCGACCGCGTCGGCGGCGCCGCATAAGAGGAAGCTCTTGGGCGAAGGACCGATCATTTTGCGGGGCGACGGGACCTACCAGCTGGCGATGAACCGGTCGACCCGCAACGGGCTCGCCGAGTCGCTCGACAACTACTCCAGCGCCCTGTCGATGACCGCCGAGCGGCGCACCGAGCAGACCTCGATCTCGGTCTCGAACGCGTTCGGGTACGGCGCCGGGAGCTTCGCGGCCGGCTCGTTCATCGTGGCCTACCGGACCCCGAAGTACGGGTTGACGTACGGTCAGGTCACCGGGCCGAGCGAAAGCCAGCTCGGGATCGGCGGATTCGCGCGCGGGATCAGCCTCGCCATCCCCGTCCGCAACGGCGACATCTCGTACCTCGCCTCGACGGCGGCCCAAAGCGACGGGACGACCTTCCGTTACTACGGCGTCCAGCGCAACTGGAACGCGTTCGGCGGCTTCCTCTCGGCCGGTCAGTACTACGGAAGCGCCGAGCGCGGGCCGGGGCGGCTCTCCGTGACGGACATCGGCTACCGGCGCTTCGGCCAGAAGCTCTCGACCGACACCGAGCTGGCGATCTCGACGCCGCACTTGGTCGGCGGCGCGCCGTCGGGGACGAAGCTCGCGACGGCGTTCCATGCGGACCTGCAGGGCAAGGACACCTTCACGACCCTGTCGCTGCAGTTCGACCCGGCCGGATTTCAGACGCTGACGAGCACGACGCAGGCCGGGTTCAGCGCGGACCTGGCGCTGCGCCGCCGCTCGCCGGTGTTCGGCGACATCGGCGTCGACTTCGGCCACACCGACACGCGAATCAACAACGACCTCGAGCACGACGACCGCGTAACGCTCACCGGCGGCCACAGCTGGGGGCACTTCGGCGTGCTGTTCACCAGCGGCCTCGACCGCCAGCGCACCTTCGGCAGCGACACGCTGCAGCGCACGACGGGGATCACGTTCAACGAGTCGTTCAAGAAGCTCTCGCTGTTCGAGACGTATCAGGCGACGTCGTCCGACTCGTCGCTCGGGTTCGCGCGGCAGAACCAGCTCGCGCTCGGCGTCGCGCGGCCGATGTTCGGCGGCAGCATCGCGTACCAGTTCACGCACAGCCTGCAGTCGGGCGACGGCAGCACCGGCACCGGCACCGCGCAGATCGCGTCGTACCGGCGCGCGATCGGCAAGAAGCTTGACGCGGAGATCTCCGAGTCGTTGCAAAGCTCGTTCAACAACAGCGTGCCGACGAAGATCCAAGAGACGACGGTGACGCTCGTGCGCCGGCTCTCGAGCGTCGTCGCGGTGCAAGTCGGCGCAGGCGTATTCCATCAAACAGGCCCCGGCGGCGGTTCGGGGACGGAGTTCACCGCGTCGCTCGTCGGACCGTTCGGATTCGGGCAGCCGCGCACCGGCGGCCGCGCGAACCCGAACCTGCCGGCGGTGATTCGCGGCATCGTCACCTACTCCGCGACGTCGAACCCGTTCGCGTACAACGCGCCGATGCTCAAGGGCTACAACAACGCGCTGATCATCCTCGACGGGCGCATCACGCAGCGCACCGATTCGAGCGGGCAGTTCGAGTTTCGCTTCGTGCCGCAGGGAACGCACACGCTGCGCATCGACCCGGCGACGATTCAGCCCGGGCTGATCACGGACCGGGAGTACCAGGCCGTCACCGTGCTCGGCGGTCAGACGACGAGCGTCGAGTTCAACGTCGGCAACTTCGCCGGCGTCAGCGGCAGCGTCGTCGTCGCCGACGCGAACGGGCAGAAGCACGGTCTCCCGAACATCGGCGTCGCGGTCGACGGCGTGCAGGCGGTCACGACGACGCCGGACGGCCACTTCTCGGTCGGGCGCCTCAACCCGGGACCGCACACGGTCGAGATCGTCGAGGCGACGCTGCCGTCGACCGTCGCGTTCACCGGCGACAAGAAGAAGACGGTCACCGTGACGCCGGGGACGCTGACGCCGCTGCTCTTCACGGCGACGACGCTCGGCTCGATCGGCGGCAACGTGCTCGCGCCGAGCGAAGGTGGGTTCGGCCCGCTCGCCGGCCTCAAGAACGCGTACGTCGTCGCCGAACCCGGCGAGCACGCCGGCATCACCGACGACGACGGCAGCTTCCTGCTCGACAACATGCCGCCCGGGACGTACACGCTGAGCGTCGACCCCGAAACCGTCCCCGACGGTCTCGCCGTCGTGTCCGGACCGGAGGGGCCGCTTGTGCTCGAGGGCGGGGCTTCGATCTCGGGGATCATCTTCAAGCTCGCCGCCGCGGCGAAGCAGGTCGTCTATACCTTCGACGACGGGAAGCGCCAGTCGATCCAGGTCGTGACCGATCCCGCGGCCGTTCCCTCCGGCGCCGTGCTGCGCATCATGGCCCACTCGAACTCGCCCGACCTCAAGGCGCTCTACGTCGAGAGCGACGTCTTCGGGGCGTTCGGGCTGCGGTTCGACAAGCGGCTGAACGCCTGGACCGGGACGATCGTGGTGCCCCCGCTCGCCAAGGGCGACTACTCGCTGACCGTGACGGCACACCGCAAGGGCGTCGCCGAGGGGACCACGCTGGTCCCGGTCGACCCGCGGATCCCGCTCTTCAGCTGGCGGCTCAGCCCGCGCAACCCACAGCCGGGCCACACCGTGCGCGTGACGCTGAAGACCCTGGCGGACGTCGAAGAAGGCGACGCGGTCCAGTTCGAGGACGGCTACAAGGTCCTGCTGCCCAAGCCGAACGGGCACGTGTTCGGGTTCGACATCCGGCTTTGGCAGAAGGGCCTACCCTACAATGCGACCATCTTGACGAAGCATGCACAGAGCTACCCGCTAAGTCTCCGTTAAGTCGGGCTTTTCGGAGGGCAAGCGGCTAAGCGGCGCTGCTCGGATGGTCGAAGACCCGAGAGAGGGGCGTCGATCCGCCTCTTCAATCAGCGTCCCTTGCTCGAAAGGATTCGAACGTGAAGAGAGCAGCTGCTGCTCTGGTCATGCTGGGAATCGCGACCGCCACCGCCGCCCCCTCAATGGCTGCCACCACGGTCTACGGTTCGGCCCAGCTCAAGTACACGGTCAACGCGACGGCCTCGCTGTCGCTCTCGACGAACTACACCGCGACCGGCGCACAGGCGGCCGGCGCGGCGTCGATCCTCTCCAACCCGGCCGGCAATTGTTCGGCGGGCGTTGCGGAGTCCACGGCAACCCTGACGTTCGGCGGCATCACCCCGCCCGCGAGCGGTATGACGGGCTGCTACTACAAGAACGCGATCGGCATCGGCATCCTGTCGAACGATGGCGCCGGTGTCAAGGTGTTCGAGTACACCGACACGCTGGCGGCGGGCACGGCGATCTGCGTGATGACGCCGACCACGGTCACGCCGGTTGCGTCCGGATCGCTTGCGCTCTCGGGCGTGGCAGCGGCGCCGGCACCGGCGACCAATGCGACGACGTGCGGTGCCGCCCCCGGCGGTGACAACGCGACGGCGCTGACCGCGCAGGGCGCGGCGACGGCCGGCACCGGCTTCGGTGCGGCGGGCGCTCCCGGCGGTACCGACGTCACGGCGACGCCGACGGCGACCACCGCGGGTAGCGTCGGCTTCCCCTGGTACTCGGGTACCGGCGTCAACGGCGCGACCTACAGCTTCATCGGCGAGGACGTCCAGTTCAACGTCAGCGGCACGGCGGTGTCGGGCGCGGCGACGAACGTCATCACCGTCGCGCTGGTCCCGCAGTAAGGTTCGGAGCCTTTACCCGACGGGGTGAAGCTTTCGTACGGAGTGACCGAGACAACAAAGGTGATGCGGTTCCCACGTGTTCTCCCCGGTCTCGGTGTCATCGCGGGCATCGTGCTCGCGATGACGGCTCCGGCGCCAGCCGATCTCTCCGTCGACGTCTCACCTGCCAAGTACGAGCTCACCACGAGCCCGGGCAAGCAGGAGACGTTCCCGATCACGGTTCGAAACACGAGCAACGCCACGGTTCACATCGTGGCGTCCCTCGCGGACTACATGGTCGGACCCACCGGAAACTACGCGTTCGGGCCGCCGGGCAAATCGCCGTACTCGCTCGGAAAAGACATCACGATCAATCCGCGCGAGTTCGACATCGAGCCAGGTTCCTTCACTCAGGTGAGGTTCTCGGTGGACGTCCCGGCGGGCGCGAGCGGTGAGTACAGCAATCTCGTCTTCTTCACGACGCGCCCGACGCGCAAAGGCGGCGGGTTGTCGATCGCGGAGCGAATCGCGTCGAAGATCTACGTGATGATTCCCGAATCAACGCGGATCGGCGGCGAGGTCGACGACGTGAAGGCCCAGACGCTCAGTGACGGTCAGCACTACCTCGTCGATTTTCACAACACCGGCAACGCGCATGTATACTTGAGCGGCCGGGTCGAGATCAAACAAGGCGGCACGCTCATCGACCGTGCCACGTTCCCGCAAGGATTGCTCGTCGAACGCGCCGGCAAGAGATTGATCGACGTGGTCGGCACCAGAAAACTCGCACCGGGCTCGTACTCCGTCGTCGCGCTCGTCGACTACGGCGGTCCGAATCTCGTGGCGGGGCAGGCAAACATCACCGTGCGCTAGCCGCACATACGAAGCAGCAACGGAACGGATTCCGGAGACTACATGTCACATCTGTCGCGAACGCTGGCGGTCATCGCCATCGTCGCCGGCGCCCTGATCGGCGTCGGCGGGCTCGTCGCATACGCGCAGTCGACCACGCAGTCGGCGCAGCGCTCAGCGGGCGGCGTTCGCGGAGTGGCTCCGGCCGCCGCCCCGACTGCCCCGCCGCTGCCGTACGGGGATCAGTCGCGCTCGTCGCAAGGTGCACGGCGCTCGACGGTCGGAAGCGGTTCGACGCAAGACATCGTCACCGCATTCGCGCGGATGCCGGCCTCGAAGCGCATGGCATACTCGCGCCTCGTGCCGTTTCGCGGGCACGCTCCGGCGATTCCGAAGCTCACCGACCTGTTGAAACACAAAGCGCGTTTCCGGCTCTCGGCGAGCGGTGGAACGATCGTCCTGACCGGGACGTCGACGGTTCCATACCTCGACGACCAGACGCTCTCGTACGGGTCCAACGTCTACTGGCTGTGCCAGAACCTCAAGCCGAACACGTTCTACCAGTACATCGTCTTCCCGCCCGACGGTACGGCATATCAAGTCGAGCCGCACGACTACATAGCGAACAATACGGTCGCCGGCGGCGGCGTCCCCGGCGTCTTTTCGACAGACAACGCCGGACGTTGCGGAGACAATACGAATCCTGGGAACCCGGCGGCTGGCCTGGTCTCACCGTTCTATGCCCACCTGACGCTGTCGACCCCCCTCGCCGGGACCGACACCGTGAACAGAATCGGCGGAACCCCGCGGGGAAGCCTGGATTCGCCGTATTCCGGTGTGTGGGCGATTGCGGTCCAGGACATGGGACCCAACAGCGGCACGCCGACCGCGGGTGCGTACGAGGCGGTCGCCTACGCCGTCGTTCTCGGCACGCTGAACTTCGCGACGTTCTCGGATGCCGGGTTCACGACGAAGGCGAACGACTTCACGTCCGGCTCGACGGTCTACGTCTCGGCCAGTGGCCTCAACCCGGCGCACTTTTACTCCTATGGCTTCGTCAATACGTCGGGGAACGGCATCCCGTGCGTCTTCTCGATCCCGGCCGGCGCCCAAAACTGGAACAACGGGACCTGCTTCACGACGAACGCGAACGGAATTCTGCCCACGAGCCAGCAGCTCACCGGCCAGTACACGACGCCGAGCAGTGGCGGAAACAGCGTCGGGACCGATTCGGTCGAGCTGTACGATGCGACCACCAACGACCTGATCTCGACGCAGCAGATCTCGCTGAACCCGTCGGCAGTCGTTTGGAGCACTCTGCAGCCGGTCAACGGCGTAACCACCGGGACGAATCTTAACGATACGTTCGCGACCGACGGATTGCTAGGGACGCCGGGTGGCGGGGTCGCGGAACAGTCCGTAACGGGCCTCAATTATCAAGTCTCAGGCTTGACGAGCGGCCATACGTACAGCATCACGGTCAGCAATGCCAACGGCGTCATTCTCAGCTCGACGAACAGCGACAGCGCGAATCCGGGGCACTTTTTTTCCGCGCCGCAGTTCTTCTCACCGCCCGCCCAGTTCACGGCGACGTCCACGTCGAGCGGCCTGCAGCAGGTTCTGTTCCCGATCAACGTGGCGAACTTCACGTCGTTCGGCGCGACGCAGATTCCGTTCGCGCCGAACGTCTATACGGCGCAGCTGTACGACGTCACGGCCGGTACGGTCGTCGGTTCGAAGTCGTTCACGGTCGTCTCGTATGGCGCCACGTTCCAATGGACCAATCCGGCTGGTTCGTACGTCAACGCAAATGCTGGCGGTGCCGCGACGAACGTCACGACCACGCTGCGAAATAGCGCCGGTACGCTTTACGGGAACTGGAACGGCGACAGCATCAAGGCGATCACGATCAACAACGACAGCGGGGGACTCGTGACCCTCGGGCTGCAGGGTGGCGTGACGACGGCGACCGACTCGATCGGGCAGACGTGGAACATCACGCGCGTCAGCGGCGCGCAGATCACGCTTACCCCCGCCGTAGCCGGTCAGTCGCTACCGCCGAATGCGACGATCCCGATCCCGATCACGGTCGCGGTTGCCGCCGGAAACTGCACGACGGCTTGCGTACTGCGCACGCAGATAACCCCGCTGCACGGCATCAATCCGAGCAATATCAACAACACGATGACGACGGCGGCGACGAACGGGCTCGACGTGTACGGGAACGGCGTCGTCGGAACGAACACTCAAGCGACCTATTCGTTCCAGGTCGGTGCGTACACCGGGCCGTCGAACTTACTCGGAACCCCTCGGTACAACCAGATGATGTACCGTTCCGGCACAGACGGGGCGGCAACCGGAACCTATAACCCGCCGACCAGCTACTATGCGTTGACGGTCAACGTCACCAACAACGGTCCCCGAGCGATCACGTACATCGAGTTCGTCATGCCGGCGACCGTCGACCCGAACGCGGTAACACCGGCGATTACCTCCGCGACGGTCAATGGGTCGAATCAGACGGCCCGGTGGTCGGTTTTGACCCAGAACGGCAGCAATGGAACGACATCCGACCCGACGCTAGGCCCGAATGCCTTCGCGCTCGGCGCCAACAATTCGGCATCGCCGCCCAGCATCGGGACGGGAAGGAGCGCGACGTTCGTCCTCAAGATGCCGATCCTGCTCTCGGCGTTCCCGTTCCAAGAGATTCCGGCCACGGCCAACTATTGCCAAACCGGCACCTCGAACTGCACGGTCGGAGGCGTCGGTGCCTCGTTCGCCATGGCTCCCACGAACGCGCTCACGAACGCCGTCGCGGGGACGACGAACATCGACTCGACGGAACTCGGTGCCTTCTCGCTCGACACCGCGCTCATGACGGCGTCGATCAGCCCCGCCGTAGTCCCGGCGCTCGCCAACCAGAACTGGACGTTCAAGTTCCTCAACACGTCAACCGGCCTCGACCCGAATCCGGACTATGTCAGCCAATTGCTGGTTACGGTTCCGGCCGCCGGGGCGGGGATCTTCCCGACGGTCCAGACCGTAACGGCGTCGAACGGTGCGACGTGGAACGCGAACCCGACGGGTACCCAGGGACAGTGGCTCATCGACCTGTGCGCAGTCAATACCGCCCCGGTCGGCCTCACGACCCAGAGTTCGACCCCCTGCGCCGGGACGACGGACCAAAACGCGCTGCCGCCGGGCGGCACGCTGACGATTAACTTCAACTACGCGTCTGCGCCCGCGGTCGGGAACTACAACGTCAACTGGACGGTCGTCGGCGCGAACGGCGGCGGTGTCGTCGCGGCGACGGCCGCGCAGATTCCGCAACTGGTGGTGCAAAACACCACGGCGCAGACGAGCTTCACGTTCGCCGACGGCTACACCGCGACGCCGTCGTATCCGCCGGTCGCGCCGATCCAAGCCGTCACCGCCGGTAGCCAGCCGACCGTCGGCTCGTGGGCCGATTTCAACAACGGTAACGGGTACGTGTTCGAGCTGCTCAACAACGGCTCGACCACGCTCACGAACGTAAGCCTCGCGATCCCGTGGGCCAACACGTCGGGACAGCTATTCGACACGGCGAACCCGTGGAATGTGATCGCGTCGTCGATCCACGTCTATGGCGCCGGCGCCGGCGCGGGCGGGTCGAAGTGCTTGGGCAACAGCTTCAACTCGCTCGTACAGGCCGTCAACGGTTCGCCAGGGACCTCCGGCCTGCTGACGCTCTCCGGCTGTAACATTGCCGTAGGTCAGAAGCTGGACATCTTCTTCTACGCGAAGACCCCGTACGACGTCGGCTCGACGTTCCGGTTCGACACGTCGGTCGCGACGGGCGGCGCGACGCCGGCCGACCCACGCGTCTCCGGCAACCCGAACACGCTCGCGAGCTACAGTCTCGCGAACACGGTCCGCGTCGTGAGCGACGCCCGGCTCGCGATCCAGATTCCGGTCGCAGGACCGACCTACAACCCCGCGCTCAACGGCAACTCCAGTGCCGTGCCGGCCTGCGGCGGCTGCAGCTTCTCGACGGCGGGGGCGTTGCCGCTCATCAACTTGAACCAGATCACCGGTACGTTCACGACGACCGACACGTTGGCAGCGTCGGTCTACAGCGACGACACCAGCGGCTGGAACCTCTCCGTCTCGGCCGACGTGAACCCTGCCTCGAATGCGAGCGGCCAGCTCTACACCCTCGTCGATTCGACGCACTCGACGGTGCTGGGCGGCTATACGCCCTCGCAGACCACGTTCGCACTGGTCCCCAACAGTACCAACCTCGCACTGTCGAATTTTACGGGTACGGTCGGCAAGCGGCCGATCGACAACATCATGTCCTTCCAGGTAAACGTGAACCCGTTGTCCGTGAACAACAACACGACGACGACGGTCACCCTTACCTACACCCTGGTCGCGAATTGACGGAGCGGAGACGTGATTCGTAGGCTCGCCCCCACAGCCGCAATCCTGTTCCTGGTCGTCGCCGTTCCGTTCGTCGCGAGCGGCCAGTCGACGAACGGCTCCGCGAAGCTGACTTACAAGGTTTTGCCGACCGTCAAGGCCCAGGTCGTGCCGAACTACGCGAGCGGCTATGGGCCGCAGGGTGGCCTCGGAAGTGGCGCCACGCCGACTCCCGGCCCGAACGCGGTCGCGAACGGCGGCACCGTCGACTTCGGCAACGTCGTTGCCGGCTATCAGTACCTCTACAAGTATGCCGCGCAGGTCAACGTCCAGACCAACGACTCGGCGGGCTTCGTCGTGTACGCGGAAGGTGCAACAGACCTGAACGGCAGCAACCCCGTGCCGTCGCCCGCGACGTACCCGATCCTCTCGACGCTCTTCTGGCTCACGTCGAGTTCGTCGAATACGGCGTTCTCGCCCGCGACGTCATTCAACAAGACCGGCGGGACCGCGCTTGGGGTGAACGGATCGAACGGGATCGACTACTCCGGGTCGGGCGGAACGCCGCCGGCCGCGTCGACCGTCTGGAACAGCGCGACGGGCGGCAACATCAGCCAGGGTTTCGACTACCAACTGCGCCTGTCCGGATCGATCCCGATCAGCCAGTTCAACGTTTACATCGTCTACACGGTGATCGGAAATTGAGACGCACAAATCTTCTCGCCTTTGTCGCGCTCGGCGTCCTCGCCGCTCTGACGGTCGTCTCACAAGCCGATGCGCTCCAGGCGCAGAAGGCGCTCAAATTCTACTCCTTCGCGTTCACCGTGACGCCGAGCCCGTCGCCGGTCGGCTTCGCCAAGCCCGCTGCGCCTGCGAACCCCGTCGTGCCGACCCAGGTCGCGCAGCTCGTCGCCGATCCGTTCGTCGGTCCGGCTCAGGTCGCGTCCGCGGACGCGTTGAGCTGGGACGTCGCACCCGGCGCGACGATGATCGCGCAGTCGAGCGTTCAGCCGACGCCCGTCCCGGTCCAGTTCGTCACGAAGTCCGACCCGAATGCAGCGTTCCTACAAATATTTCCGCAGGCGGTTCCGCCCGCCTTTCCGTACGGAACGACGGTCATTCCCTGCGCCTTCAAGGTGTTCACGTTTTATACGAACACCTACAAGCTCGTCGATTGGGGTCAGGGCACCGTCTCGAGCGGCGGAACGATGACGTTCCCCGTCGAGAATTATCCGACCGCGAGTTATCTGTCGTGGGCAGTTCCCGATTTCTCGACGACGACGCACACGTACTCGAACTCGGGGGCACCCGGCGAAACGACGTGGGCCGGCAACGCGCACCAGTCGCAGACGCACTGCATCGACCTGACGCTGAACGTCCCGGCATCACAGCCGGCCGGGGCCTATCAGGCGACGATTCAGTACACGCTCTACGTCACGCTGCCGTAGCGTGACGCGCGCTCACTCCTCGCGCCGTGCGGCGGCGAGGATGAGCGCGGCGAAGACGAGGACGACGGCGCCGCCGTAGACCTGCGTCGAGGTGCGGTGCAGCCCCTGATACTCCTCGCTGCGGACGTCGCGCGTCGCCTCCATCTGCGGGACGATCGCGCGCTGCTCGTAGGTCACCAGCGCCAGCGCGAGCACGACGACGAGCGCGCGCGCGAAGTCCCACGTGCGGTCGCCGGCGGAGATTGCGCGGATCAGCGTGACGACGAGTGCGATCGTGCCGAGCACGTAGCCCCAGACCGTCAGCGCGCCGAGCGACTGCGCGGTCAGGGCGGCGAAGCGCGCGAGGTCGGCCGGCGCGACGATGCGGAAGGCGAGCGGCGCGGAGACGAAGGCGAAGCCGACCATCGCGCCGAGCCAGATGCCGAGCGCCGGAATCTCGACCGCCGCGAGGACGCGGTCGCGCAGGCCGGAAGGAGGTCTCCTCATCCCCGCGCTCTTCCGAGGAGATCCCCGTTGGACCCGCTCGCGTTCATCTCCGCGCTCGCACGTGATGCCGGCGCGCTCCTGTGCGAGCGGGTGGACGCGCCGCGCCAGGTCGAGGAGAAGCACCGGCACGATCTGGTGACCGACGCCGACCGCGCCAGCGAGGCGCTGATCGTCGAACGCATCCGGGCGGCCTACCCGACTGCGGCGATCCTCGGCGAGGAGACCGGTGCCCACGCCGGGAGCGGCGACGAGCGCTTCATCGTCGACCCGCTCGACGGGACGACGAATTACGCGCACCGCTACCCGCTGTTCTGCGTCTCGATCGCCTACGAGCGCGCGGGCGTGATCGAGGCCGGGGCCGTCTTCGCGCCGGTCCTGGACCGGCTCTACACGGCTCGGCGCAGCGGCGGCGCGCACTGCAACGGCGCGCCGATCCGTGTCTCGGCGACCGCGCGCGTCCACGACGCGCTGGTCTGCACCGGCTTCAATCCGGCCGGCTATGTG
>JAFAMK010000041.1 GCA_019233415.1 Vulcanimicrobiota bacterium | reverse complement strand
GTTCGACCGCATCTACACGACGAACGTATACGCACCGCTGCACCTGATCCAGCACGCGCTTCCGGTGATGCGCCGCAACGGCGGGCCGATCGTCAACGTCAGCTCCGACGCCGCCGTCGAGGCGTACGAAGGCTGGGGCGGCTACGGTGCGGCGAAGGCCGCGCTCGAACATCTCTCGCGCGTTCTCGCGGTCGAATTGCACGGCAGCGGCGTGAGCGTGATCGTCGCCGATCCGGGCGACATGGATACCGAGCTGCACCGGCTCGCGGTCCCCGACGCCGATCCGTCCGGGCTCGCGGACCCGCGCGACGTCGCGCCGGCGCTGCTGCGCGCGATCGCGTCGCCGCGCGAACAATTCACGCGCGTCGCGCTGCAGGCGGAGGTCGCGGTCGGAGCGTGAGCGTGATCGTTCCCTTCACCACGCTGCCGGCGGCGAACGAAGCGCGCACGACGCCGGAGCGGCGCGGGCTCGCGCGCGACGAGGTGCGGCTGCTGGTGACCGACCCGGCCGCGCGCACGCACGTCGATGCGACGTTCCGCGACCTGCCGGCGTTCCTGCGCCCCGGCGACCTGGTCGTCGTGAACGACTCGGCGACGCTTCCAGCCGCGCTCGCCGCGTGGCGCGCCGGCGGGACGATGATCCCGTTCCACCTGTCCACCCAGATCGCCGACGACCTCTGGGTCGCCGAGCCGCGCGGGCCGGCCGGACGCGGCGAGCGGCTCGCGCTCCCCGCGGGCGGGGCGGCGACCCTGCTCAACCCGATCGACCCGGCGCGCCCGCGCCTGTGGCACGCGGCGCTCGACCTCCCCGCGCCGCTCGCCGAATACCTTGCCTCGTACGGGGCGCCGATTCGGTACCGCTACGTCACGGAGCCGCTCCCGCTCGCGGACTACCAGACGATCTTCGCGCGTGTCCCGGGGTCGGCCGAGATGCCGTCGGCAGGTCGTCCCTTCACGCCGCGCGTCCTCGACGCATTGCATAAGGCCGGCGTCGGCCTCGCGACGATCACGCTGCACACGGGCGTGTCGAGTCCCGAACGCGACGAACGCCCGTATCGCGAGCGGTTCTCGGTCGAAACGCAGACGGCAGCGGCGGTCAACACGACACGTCGTCGCGGCGGGCGCATCATCGCGGTCGGCACGACCGTCGTGCGTGCGCTCGAAAGCGCGGCCGACGGCGACACGGTGTTCCCCGCGTCCGGATGGACCGATCTGATCGTCACGCCGCAGCGCGGCGTCGCGGTCGTCGACGGCTTGTTGACGGGCTTCCACGAGCCGCAAGCAAGCCACCTCGACTTGCTGCGCGCATTTGTTGACTCGACGACGCTCGACGCAGCGTACCAGCACGCAATCGAGCGCGGTTACATCTGGCACGAGTTCGGGGACGTTCAGTTGATCGTGCGTTCGTGAACAGTCAATAAACTGCGGTGGGCAGGATTTTCAGCCTTCCTTAACCCCGGCGGCGTACAACCAATACAAGACAACCTATCCAGGGAGGGTTCATGTCGCTCGGAATTCGGTTCGCCGCAGGGATCAGCACGTTGGCACTGGCTGCCGTCATCGGTGGCGCGGTGCCGTCGTTCGCGGCGGACAACTCGGTTCGCATCCAACTCGATGCGATGAACGGAACGGGTGAGAGCGGGGTCGCGATCCTGACGCCGCAAGGGAAGAAGACCGTCGTCGAGTTGCAGATGAAGGGCGGTCCCAACGATCCGCAGCCGGCGCACTTCCACACCGGAACGTGCGACAACTACGGCCCGCGTCCGCTTTACCCGCTCCGCGCGGTCGTCAAGGGAACGTCGACGACGACGCTCGACCTGCCGATCGAGAAGCTCACCGCGGGCGATCTCGTCATCAACGTCCACAAGTCGTTCGACGACATCGCGACGATCGCGAGCTGCGGGCTCGCGAAGCCGAAGTAGATCCGAAGGGAAACGTAGGAGAAGGATGATGCGGGTGCGGATCCCGGTCGGCGCGCAGATCGCGCTCGGCTCCTGTTTCGCGGTCGTGCTCATGGTCGCCGTCGCGGTCGTCACGCAGCGCGGGATCGCTGCGATGTCGCTGGCCGCGGCGCACGCGCACGCGCTCGAAACGGTCGCGACCGAGATTCGCGAGGTCGTCTCGTCGGCACTGACCGAGCAGAGTGCGGTGCGCGGGTACGTCGCCAGCGGCGACGCCGTGTACCTCGACGCGACGCAGCGCGCAGGCACGGCGCTGAACGCGCGGCTCGCGACACTGCGCGCGAGCGACCAGACGAAGCTGATCCCGGTCAACCGGCTGGAACAGATCGACGTCTTCGAGCAGGAAATCGAAGACGGCGTCGGCCAGCTCGACAAGGACTACGCAAAGCGGATCGCCGACGTGCGCGCCGGCCGGCGCGAGCGCGCCGTGCGCGACGTGCGCGACGACGACGCGCGGTTCGACACGATCCGCCGCCAGGCGGAGAAACTCTACGTCTTCGTCGCCGACGGCGCGCAGGTCGCAAATGCCGAGTTCGACGCGGCCGGCCGCGCGGTCGTGACGTCGCTCGTGCTGAGCACGGC
>JAFAMK010000253.1 GCA_019233415.1 Vulcanimicrobiota bacterium | reverse complement strand
GGCGGACGGCGAGGACGGCGAGGTCGTCGTCGATTCGGCCGCGTGTGTAGCGTTCGACCGAGGAGACGAGATGGCCGATGAGCCGCTGTGGGGTGCGGTCGTCGGCCTCGGCGATCCAGACCGTGACCAGCTCGGCGCCGGCGAAGCTGCCTTGCGCGTCGCGCGCCTCGGTCATCCCGTCAGTCGCGAGGACCAGCAGGTCGCCCGTCGCCAGCGTAGTCCGCTCTTCGCCGAAGGGTAGGCCGCCAATGCCGACCAGCGGTCCCGTCGGAGGCAGGATCGTGACGGTGTCGCCGCGGCGCGTCCAGCACGCCTCGTGGCCGGCGTTCGCGTAGACCAGCGTGCCGTCGCGCCGGTCGTGGATGCCGACGAAGAGCGTCACGAAGGACTCGAGCGCCGCGTTCGCCGCGCGGTAGAGGTCGTCGAAACGGCGCACGACCTCCGCCGGGCCGAGCCCTTCGCTCGCCAGCGTTCGCAGCGCGTAGCGCACGAAGGTCGTCTCGACCGCGGCGGTCAGCCCTTTGCCACTGACGTCGCCGACGACGATCAGCGTGCGGTCGTCGTCGAGCCGGTACACGTCGTAGACATCGCCGCCGACGCGCGTCCCGCGCGTTGCGGAGCGGTACGCCGCGCCGATTGCGAGGTGCGGCGGCGGCACGAGCCGCACGGAGGCGACCGACTGCAGCGACTCGACGAACCCGCGCTCGCGGTCGAGCTCACGCTGCATGCGCATGATCGTCGCCGCGAAGACGAACACTTCGAGCACGATGACGCCGATCGCGACGAACGAAACCGCATTCGTCGCGCGCAGCGTGTTCCCGCGCTCGGCGATCGCGGCGTGGTAGCGCGCCGCGAAGTAGATGTTGAGCGGCCTCTCGGTGTCGCGGAACTTGTCGATCAGCGTCTTGCCGTGCAGCAGCAGCGCGTCGCGGTTCGGCGCGCCGTGCAGGATCGGCGTCGCGATCGTGCGGAGCCACTCGGCGTTGAGTGCGCGCAGCTCGGCCAGCGCGCGATCGTTCGCACCGTCCTCGCCATCGACGGCGAGCGCGTGCTCCAGTTCGGCGAAGCGCTCGGGCATCGACGCGCGGGCGCGGTCGTACGGTTCGAGGAAGACCCGCCGCCCGGTCGCGGCATAGCCGCGAATCCCCGTCTCCTCGTCGAGCTGGTTCTCCAGCACGGCGGCCGCGGCAAGCTGACCCGTGCGGATCGCTCCGATGTCCGTGAAGATCGCGTTGAGTGTTCGGACGATCCCGAGCTGCGTGACCAGCGCGATCGGCAGAACCACCGCGACCAGACCGAAGATGAGGACCAAGCCCCGAAACGTAAGTAGTCTGCGGAGCACGCCCGTGCTCCTTACCGAGCTATCCCGCTAGCGCCTTCTCCCGTTTGCGCGCTTTCAGTCGCTCACCCTCGTCGAGGACGCGCTTGCGCAGGCGGATCGACTGCGGCGTCACCTCGACCAGCTCGTCGTCCTCGATGAACTCGATCGCGCGCTCGAGCGACATCTCCTCGGCCGGCGGCATCTTGAAGTTCTCGTCGGTTCCGGCGGCGCGCATGTTGGTCAGCTTCTTCGCGCGCACGACGTTGATCGCGACGTCCTTGTCGTCGTTGGCGCGCCCGACGATCATCCCTTCGTAGACCTCGGTGCCGGGATCGACGAAGAAGCGCCCGCGCTGCTCCAGACCCATCAGCGCGTACGCGGTGACCGTTCCGGTGTCGCTGGTGACGAGCGCGCCGTTCGAGCGGCCGGGGATCTCGCCCGCGAGCGGTTGGTGCGAATAGTAGACGTGCGACATGACGGCGGTGCCGCGCGAGAGTGTCAGCAGCTCGCCGCGCAGGCCGAAGATCGCGCGGGTCGGCATCGTGTACTCGAGCCGGCGCGTCTCGCCGACCGTCACCATGTTCGACATCTGTGCGCGCCGGCGCCCGACCGACTCGATCACCGCGCCGGCGTACTCTTCCTGCACGTCGATCACGACGTACTCGACCGGCTCCATCTTGACCCCGTCGCGCTCGGTGACGATGACGCGCGGCTTGCTGACCGCGATCTCGTAGCCTTCGCGGCGCATCGTCTCGATGAGGATCGAGAGGTGCAGCTCGCCGCGCCCACGGACCTCGAACGTGTCGGCCGACTCGGTGTCGGCGACGCGCAGCGCGACGTTCGACTCCAGCTCGCGCATCAGCCGCTCGCGAATCTGCCGCGAGGTGAGATACTTGCCCTCGCGGCCGGCGAACGGCGACGCGTTGACCATGAAGTACATCGAGACGGTGGGCTCGTCGACCGCGATCGCCGCGATCCCTTCGGGGTGCGCGGCGTCGGCGATCGTGTCGCCGATATTGAGACCCTCGATCCCGGAGACGCAGATGATGTCGCCGGCCGACGCCTCCTCGACCTCGATCCGCTCGAGCCCGTGGAACGCGAGCATCTTGGTCAGGCGGAGGCCCGTCTGCACGGTTCCGTCGCGGCCGACCTTCGCGATCGCCGCGTTGACCTTCGAGCTGCCGCGGAAGATGCGCCCGATGCCGATTCGCCCGACGTACTTGTTGTGGTCGATCGCCGAGACGAGCATCTGGAAGCCGCCGTCCTCGGCCGGTGCCTCGGGGACGGCCTTGGCGATCGTCTCGAACAGCGGCTCGAGGTTCGTGCTGTCGTCGTCGAGCTTGTACTTGGCGAGGCCCGCGCGCCCGTTCGCGAAGACGACCGGGAAGTCGGCCTGTTCGTCCGACGCGCCCAGCTCGATGAACAGGTCGAAGACCTCGTCGACGACCTCAGTCGGGCGGGCGTCCTTGCGGTCGATCTTGTTGATGACCACGATCGCGCGCAGGTCCAGCTCGAGCGCCTTGCGCAGCACGAAGCGCGTCTGCGGCATCACGCCCTCGGCCGCGTCGACCAGCAGCACGACCCCCTGCACCATCTGCAGCACGCGCTCGACCTCGCCGCCGAAGTCGGCGTGGCCGGGGGTGTCGACGATGTTGAACTTGATCCCGTTGTGCTCGATCGCCGTGTTCTTGGCGAGGATCGTGATCCCGCGCTCGCGTTCGAGCGGGTTCGAGTCCATCGCACGCGTCTCGGCGTGCTGCCCTTCGCGGTAGATCCCGCTCTGACGGAACATGGCGTCGACCAAGGTCGTCTTCCCGTGGTCGACGTGCGCGATGATCGCGACGTTGCGGATGTCGGACCGCGTCCGGACGTGAGCCATAAGGCTCTATTCTAGCATGGCCGGTCTATTCGGTCTTTATCGACCGTTTAACCCCGGGTCGGCTGACCCCTGACCCAAGCGATGGTCAGCTCCAGCGAACGCCGCCATGCCGCGGCAACGTCGCCTGCATTGACGCACCCGCTGCCGCGGCGCGCCGCTTCGCCGAGGCGCTCGGCGCGAATGCTGCGAGCGACCTCGGCGGCGTGCTCGGCGGCCAGGATGGCGGTGAGGTCGGGCTGGTTCATCGTAAGGCCTCGAATGTCATAGGTGAAATTAACTTAGCGTGTTACAATGGTAACAGAGCCCATGAAGTAGGTCAAGTGGATATAGGGAATTACAGCGAAGCAGGCGTCGAACTGGCGCTCGACCTCGTCAACACCCAAGCGATGACGCGGGACCGTCTGCCCGACCTGACGGCGACGCGCGCGTTCCTGGACGAGCACGGGATCGCCGGACCGGTCGGCGAGGCGGACCTGCCCCGGCTGCGACGGCTCCGCGAACGGCTGCGCGCGGTCTTCGAGGCCGGCGGCGACGCGGACCGCGCGGCAGCGATCCTGACCGAACTCCTGGTCGAGCACCGCGCGGTCCCACGGCTCGTCGCGGCCGAGGGAGTCCTGCGGCTGGAGGCCGGCACGGCGCACGACGACGCCGTCGATGCGGTCGGGAGCGTCGCCGCGATGGCGCTCGCCGTCTTGCTCGCCGAGGTCGGGGCAGCGCGGCTGGGGACCTGTCATTCGCAGACCTGCCAGGACGCCTACGTCGACTTGACCAAGAACCGGAGCAAGCGCTTTTGCGGTGACGGCTGCGCCCGGATCACCGGCGTGCGGAACTTCCGCAGCCGCCGGCGCGCGCACGAAGCGGCCCAGCACGAGGACGTCCTTAGGTCCCGTGAGATCGACTGAGGTCTCCGTGAGCGGCCGTGATCGTTCCGTGAGGTGAGCGCCGGCCGAAATTGAGGTGGCGCTGAACGACGGGGACGCGGGGCGCTGCTACGGTCGAACCATGCTTCGCACGTTGGTCGCGGCGGCGCTCGCCGCCCTCGCCGCATCGGCTGCCGCGGGAACCGCGCAGGCCGTGACGCTGGCGCCCGCGGACCGCATCGAGATCCGCCGCGCCGCCGAACCGCTTCCGCTCGATCCGACGCTCACCGACCCGCGCTGGGCCGAGGCCGCCTTGGGCGGCCCGCTCACGGACCTCGGGACGAAGGGGCCGGCCGCCGTCGCGACCGCGGTTTCGCTCTACTACGACGACCACGCGCTCTACGTCGGCGTGCGCGCGCAGCAGAAGACGCCGGTCGTCGCCGCGCAGGCGACCGACGACGTCGGCTACGGGACCGACGACTTCGTCGGCGTCCTGCTCGACGTGACCGGGAACGGCGGGCGGACCTACTACTTCGTGGTGACCCCGCGCGGGACGCGCTACGCGTTCGCCGCCGAGACCGCGCGCTACAAGCCCACCTGGAGCGCGGCGGCGACGACGACGCCCGACGGCTGGAACGCCGTCCTGCGCATTCCGTACGACGCGCTCAAGCTTGCCGCCGACGGGCCGCAGCGCTGGCGGATCAATGTCGTGCGCAACCTCGCCGCAACGGCCGAGCACGAGTCGCTCGCCTACAGCCCGCTGATGAGCTACCAGCAGATCCCACAGTGGCCGACCATCACCTACGACTGGCGCTGGTGGCCGCGCACGCAGGGCGTCACGCTGGTCGGCGCGATTCCGCCGCCGAAGCCGCGCGCCGAGTTCTACGGGCTCGACAGCAGCGGAACCGATCGCAACGCGTTCACGACGCCGTCGGGAACGACGGTGCGGCGCTCGCCGCGGGACGTCGGCGCCGACGTCGCGATTCCGATCACGGCGACGACGACCTTCGTCGGTGCGTTCTCGCCGGACTTCTCGAACGTCGAGACCGACCAGCAGACGATCGCGCCGCAGCAGTTCCGCCGCGCGTTCAACGAGTACCGGCCGTTCTTCGCGCAGGGCGCGCCGTACGTCAACGCCGCGATCGAGTCCTACCAGCCGAACCTGCCGAACGAGGTGCTGTTCTACTCGCCGTCGATCGGGTCGTTCGACCGCGGTTTCAAGCTGGTCGGAACGAAGGACGACAACGCGTTCGGCGCGCTCGAGGTGCGCGGGAGCGACCCGCAGAGCGAAGCGACGTTCGACGACGTCGCGTTCGGCTTCCGCCACCGCAAGCCGGACAACACGCTCGGGTACTGGGTCGACGGCGTGAGCGCCGCGCACTCGAACGGGGACGACCGCACGTGGGAGGCCGGTGCGTACGGGCGTTCGCTGGCGAGCGGTCTCGTCTACTCGGCGATGCACGCGCAGGAGACCGGATCGTTCGTCACGCGTCCCGGCGACGCGCAGAAGAACGCCGCGTTCATCGACATCCAGAAGCCCGGGCTCGAAGCGAACCTCGGCTTCCTCGACACCGGGGCGCAGTACAATCCCGTCGACGGGTTCACCAACATCGCCGACGTGCGCGGTCCGGACTTCTCGCTCTACCTGACGCATTCGCTCAAGAGCGGCCCGATCAAGAACGGCGAGCTGTTCCTCAACTGGGACCGCTGGCTCGACCACCAGGGAAACGTCCACGAGAGCGACGCCGACGCGAACCTGACGCTGCGCATGCGCTCGCCGCTCGCGGTCTACGTCAACGACCAGCTCGGCTCGCAGCGCACGTACGAGGGCGACTACTTCTCGGGCGGCACGCACGGCTACCGCGATCAGCAGCTGCAGCCGTTCAAGACCTTGGAACTCGGGGTCGGCTGGGGCGAGGGGACGCCGAACTCGCTGCGCACGGACTTCCAAGAGGGCCCGTTCGGGACGTACTTCCTGCACCAGACGACGAGCACGTTCACCCGGGCGCTCGGCCGGGCGAGCCTCTCGGTCGACTACGCGGGGACGCGCGAGTCGATGTTCAGCGGGGCGAGCGACGGCCAGTGGCTGCGCCGGTTCTCGTTCGCGATCCCGCTCGGGCCCGACGGCAACGCCAGCATCGGCTACCGCGACGTGAGCGGGCGTGGCGGCTTCGCGACCCCCGGCCGGGACCTCGCCGTCTCGCTGCACCGGAAGTTCCGCAGCGGCAACGAGCTATTCGTCAACTACGGGACGCCGGCCGCCAACTCGACGCTCGACCGCTTGGTCGTGAAATACTTGCTGAAGGTGGGCGGCGGCGTGTGACGGCGGCCTGGCCGGCGGAGGCGCCGGGCGCGCTCCACGGCGAAGTCTATGGGCCGACCATGGGCGTGCGGCTCGGCTTCAGCCCGTTCACCTTCGACCGCGACGAACGCGTCCTGCGCCGTGACGGCCGGATGGTTCCGCTCGCGCCGAAAGTCGCCGAAGCGCTCGCGCTGCTGCTCGCCGAACCTGGCGCGCTCGTCGAGAAGAACGCGCTGCGCGACGCGCTCTGGCCCGAGGGCTTCGTCGAAGACGGAAACCTCACGCAGACGATCTACCTGATCCGGCGCGCGCTCGACCCCGACGGTGACGGCCGCGCGTTCGTCGAGACGGTGCCGAAGCGCGGATACCGCTTCGTCGCGCCGGTCACGGTGCTCGCCGACGTACCGCCGGGGCGCGGGATGCGCGAGCGCGCGCGGTTCGCGCTGCGCAGCGCCGCGGCGCTGGTGGCGTTCGCGTTCGCGTCGGGTGGCGCGTCGGTCGGGAGCGGCTGGTGGCTGAACCCGCCGGCGTTGACCGGCGAGGCTGCGCGCGCGTACGCGGTCGGCGAGTACGACTGGAACCGGCGCACGGAGCCGATGCTGCGTGCGGCGATGGAGCAGTTCACGCGCGTGATCGAGCTGGCGCCGGACGACGCGCGCGGGTACGCCGGCCTCGCCGCCGCGTACGTGACCGCGGGCGACTGGCACTACGACCGCATCGCGCCGACCGACGTCGCGTTCCGCAAGGCCGCGGAGTACGCGCACGAGGCGCTGCGGCGCGATCCGCACTCCGGCGAGGCGATGACGTCGCTGGGCTGGATCGCGCTGGCACGCGACGTCGACCTCGACCGCGCCGAACGCATCTTCACGACGGCGATTGCGCTGCGCCCGAACTACGCGCCGACCTACGAGTTCATGGGGATCGTGCACCTGTACCGCGGCGACGCCGAGAGCGCGCGCACGATGCTGCGCCGCGCGACCGAGCTCGACCCGCTCAGCCCCATCGACCTGTACTGGTACGGCTCGTCGCTCTACTACGCGCATCGCTTCGCCGAGGCGCGGACCGCGCTGCGCGGCGTGCTCGACCTGGACGCGCAGAACGCGTCGGCGCACGAGGTGCTCGCGCTGGCCGACACCGAGCTCGGACTGCGTGACGAAGCCCTGCACGTGATCGAGCACATGCCGCCGAAGTCCATGCAGGAGGACAGCTACACCCATCGCGAGATGGCGATGGCGTTCACCGCGATGCGCACCGGCCAGCGGCTGCAGCGGCTTCCCGACTTGCGCCCGCGCGATCCGCAGCACGTGGACACGGAGATGGCGGCGGCGCTGTGCATCCTGCTCGGCCGCCGCGACAGCGCGCTCGCGTGGCTGCGTCTGGGCCTGCGCGACCCGAAGGCACGGATCGAACGCAAGATGCTCGCGCTCGACCCCCGCTTCGCAGCAGTCCACGACGACGCACGCTTCCGCGCGCTCTGGGGTTAGGCGGCCACCAGTCTTCATCGAACGGTTCGAGGATCTCGCGGAGAGCGGGTTCGACGTTGCCCGCGACGAGCGCGTGTGTGCCGAGGTGACGGCACGCGGCGCGCTGCGCGGCGTCGATAATCTCATCGACGACGAGGTAATCTTTCGCGCTGAGCCGCATG
>JAFAMK010000251.1 GCA_019233415.1 Vulcanimicrobiota bacterium | reverse complement strand
GCGGTGGCGCGGGCGTCGTCGTGCCGCTCGCGCGCGACCCGCGCGGCGTCGAGCAGATAGGTGGTGTTCAGCGGCGCGAGGTCGACGGCGTTCGCGAGGTCTGCGTCGGCCTCGGTGAGATCGTGCAAGCGTGCGGCGAGACGGCCCAGACGCCACCAACTTGCGGCGAGCGCGTTCGGGTGGATCGTCGTTGCGGACAGCCGGTCACGCACGCGGCGTTCGAGTGCGTAGGCCTCGCGCAGTCGTCCCGCGCGCTGGAGGTCGTCGACGAGGTGCTGCAGCGCGACGTCGTCGTCGGCGTCGAGGTAGCGCGCGATCGCACGTTGCGTCTGCCCCCGTGCTGCGGCGATCCGGGCCTCGCAATCACTTCGGCGCGCGCCATGCGGCATCCGCGCGGTGTATGCCGACGCGGCGGTCAGATCGCCGCGCCGCAGCGCGTCGTCGGCGAGCGACGCCTCGACGAACGGCAGCGGACCGATGCGCGCGAATGCCGTATAGAGCCGTGTCCCGAGCGACGTCGGAAGATGCGCCGGCAGCGAGCGCGCGCCGGCGACCAGCGGCGCGTAGAGTGCGCTCGACGCGAGTTGCATGACCGCGCAGACGGCTCCGACGGCGACGAGCGCCGCGCTCGCGAACAGACGGTATCGACCGCGCGGCGGTTGTGCGGCCAGCGGCTGCGCAACTGGTGCGGTTTCGGCGATGCCGTCGCCTGCGCTGACGAGCGCGAGGGCCATCATCGGCAGCCAGAGGCCGAAGATCACGACGCTGCTCGTGTCGATCAAGCCTTGCACCCACGTTCCCAGCAGTCCGGCCGCGAGCGCGACCGCGACGTTCGCGTGTGACGCCGTGGGCGACCAGCGCGCGCGCAGCGCGGCGGAAAATCGCCACCAGCCCCACACGAGCGCGGCAAGGCCGACGAGCCCGCATTCGGCGGCGATCGTCAGCACGATGCTGTGACCGTGGTTCGCGGTTGGTTCGGCGGCCGGTGCGCGCAGCAGCGGGTAGACGTTCGCGAAGTCGAGCGGGCCGACGCCGGAGAACGGAAAGCGCACGATCGTTTGCACCGCACCTTCCCAGATGCCGAGGCGCGTGAAGTTCTCCGACGGGTCATGGTGCGCGTTGAAGACGAGCCCAAGCGTCAGCACCGCCGCACCGGCGACTGCGACCGCGTAGCGCAAACGCCCGCGCCGCGCGACCGCGAACGTGGCGACGGCTGCTGCGAATCCCGCCCATCCCGCGCGCGAGAACGTCAGCGCAAGTGCTGCTGCGCCGATGGCGAACCCGATCCATGCAGCGAACATGAGCCGGCCGCCACGCCGCGCGAGCGCGAACGCGACCGGCACGTAGACGATCAAATACCCGGCGAGTTCTCCCGGCAGCACGAACGTCCCGATCGCGCGGCCGTGCCCGATCGTGTAGAGTGCGGCGGGAACTCGCGCGACGACGAGTACGATCGCGAGCAGCGCTGCAACGGCACCGGAAACGACGAACGTCCCGAGAAGCACGTCGAGCGCACGCGCGTCGCGCACGAAACGCACGATCGCTGCGTACCAAATGACGTCGCCGACCAGAATCGCAACAAACAGCGCGCCGCGCAGCGGGTCGAATCCGAGCAGCGCCGCGAGCGCCGCGGCGCCTGGAAAGGCGGCGAGCGCGTATAGCGCAGGAACGGATGCGAAAGGCTGCTCCGTCGACGCGAGCGCAAGCGCGCACACCCACGTCGCGACCAGCGCGGCGAGGACGATTGCCAGCGCGTCGACCAGCAGCGGCGAGAGCAGCGCGACGCCCGGGACCGGCGCGCGGGTAAGCGTGACGAGCGAGGGGCAGAGCGGGATCAGCGCGACGGCTGCCGCGAGCGACGCGACGACCGTGCGGTGCGGACCGGTCAACCGCGCGCGGGTTCCGCCGTGTCGACCTCGTAGTGCGAGGCGTGCAGGTCGGCGGCAGTCAGGAACCGCTCGTCGTCCGGGTAGAACCGTGCGACGCTAATGTCCTCACCGGCGAATGCGGCGATCGCGTCGCGCGAGTCCCACAGCGAGACCGTGATGATCTCCGCGAAGTCGCCGTCGACCGCGGTCAGGATGAACGCGCCGCGGTTTCCCGCCGTGCTCGCGTAGTCGGCCAATCCGGTTTCACGCACGTACGCGCGATACGCCTCGACGTCGGCCGCGCGCGTTTGACCCTTCCAGACTCTCGCAACCATGGCGAGGCGTTCCCGGGCAGGCGCCTGACGTCCCGCCGCGGTTCTGCTAGAATGCCGGCATGTGCCGGAACATTCGCACGCTCTTCAACTTCGAGCCGCCCGCGACCGACGACGAGGTTCGTGCCGCCTCGCTCCAGTTCGTCCGCAAGCTGTCCGGCTTCACAAAACCGTCGCAGGCGAACGAGGAGGCGTTCGAGCGTGCGGTCGACGAGGTCGCAGCGATTGCGCGCCGTTTGGTCGACTCGCTCGTAACGAATGCGCCGCCGCACGACCGCGAAGTCTGGGCCGCAAAGGCGAAAGCACGCGCCGCAGAACGCTACGCGCGCTAGGGCGCGACATCGAGAACGCGTAGGTTATCGGTGGCCGCAGGTCGTAGCGCACCCGTCCCCCCGGACGCGTATCCTTCCTCCGACCTGCGAGCTGCGCGCCGATTCCGTGCGCGCGAAGGAGACCTTACCGTGCCGACGATCCAGACCCGCGACAAGACGCAGATCTACTACAAGGATTGGGGAACCGGACAGCCCGTTGTATTCAGTCACGGATGGCCGCTTAGCGCCGATGCGTTCGAGGACCAGATGCTGTTCCTCGCGGCGCACGGCTATCGCTGCATTGCGCATGACCGCCGCGGACACGGCCGTTCGGACCAGCCGTGGAACGGCAACGACATGGACACGTACGCCGACGACCTCGCCGATTTGGTCGAAGCGCTCGACCTGAAGAACGCCGTGCACGTCGGCCATTCGACCGGCGGAGGCGAGGTCGCGCGCTACATCGGACGCCACGGGACGAGTCGCGTTGCGAAGGCGGTCCTCATCGGCGCCGTCGTGCCGCTGATGCTGAAAACCCCGTCGAATCCGGAAGGCGTGCCCCTCGAAGCATTCGATCAGATTCGCGCGAACGTGCAAGCCGACCGCGCGCAGTTCTTCAAGGACCTCAGTGCGCCGTTCTACGGTGCGAATCGCCCCGATGCTAAGGTCTCGCAGGGACTGCGCGACTCGTTCCTACAGCAAGGGTTGCTGTGCGGTCTCGTCGGCGCGTACGACTGCGTCAAAGCCTTCTCCGAGACCGACTGCACCGAAGACCTCAAGAAGTTCGACGTCCCGACGCTGATCATCCACGGCGACGACGACCAGATCGTCCCGATCGCCGTTTCGGCGATGCAGTCGTCGAAGCTCGTCCCGCACGCGAAGCTCACGGTCTACGAAGGTGGGCCGCATGGCCTCTGCTCGA
>JAFAMK010000188.1 GCA_019233415.1 Vulcanimicrobiota bacterium | reverse complement strand
CGTTCGTCGCCGACGATCTGGTACGTCTCGTGCCCCTTGCCGGCGACGACGACCGTGTCGCCGGCCTGCGCCTCGTCGATCGCCTGGCGGATCGCGCGGCGGCGGTCCAGCTCGATCGTCGTGCGCTCGAACCCGTTCGCGACCTCGCGCGCGATCGCCATCGGGTCCTCGCTACGCGGGTTGTCCGAGGTCACGATCACGCGGTCGGCAAGCCGGGCCGCGATCTCGCCCATCTGCACGCGCTTGCCCGGATCGCGGTCGCCGCCGCAGCCGAACACGACGATCAAGTCGCCGCGCGTCGTCTCGCGCGCGGCGCGCAGCACGTTTTCGAGCGCGTCCGGCGTGTGCGCGTAGTCGACGATCGCGTGGATGCCGAACGCGCCGATCCGCTCCATGCGGCCGGGCACCGCGCGCGTCGCGGCGAGCCCGCGCGCGATCGTCGCGTCGTCGATCCCGAGCGCGCGGCCCAGGCCGAACGCCGCCAGCGCGTTGCGCACGTTGAAGCGCCCGGGGAGCGCGATCTCGACCGCGGTCGTGCCGACGCGAAACCGCGAGCCGTCGCCGGCGAGGACGACGTCCTGCGCGCGCAGCACCGCGTCCGCGTCGATCGCATACGTGATGGCACCCGGCAGCGCGCGCGCGAACGCGGCGCCCGCCGCGTCGTCGGCGTTGAGGACCGCGAGCGGCGCGAGGTCGAACAGCCGCCGCTTCGCCGCCGTGTAGCGCTCGAGCGTGCCGTGAAAGTCGAGGTGGTCGCGCGTGATGTTGGTCAGCGCGGCGGCGCGGAAGCGCACGTGGTCGACGCGGTGCAGCGCGAGCGCGTGCGAGGAGACTTCCATCGCGACGGCCTTGGCGCCGGCGTCGCGCTGCGCGGCGAGCAGCCCCTGCAGCTCGATCGCGAGCGGGGTCGTGTTCGCGAGCGCCCAGGTGTGCTCGCGAAACGCACCGCCGAGCGTGCCGATCACGCCGCACGGCAGCCCTGCGGTTTCAAAGACGTCGCGCACGAGGTGGGTCGTCGTCGTCTTGCCGTTCGTTCCGGTGATGCCCACGACGATCAGGTCCTGCGAGGGGTGGTCGTAGAACGCGTCGGCGAGCGCCGAGGCCGCGACGCGTGTGTCGGCGACGTGCACGACGGGGACGCCGAAGTCGTCGTCGACCGGCTCTTCGACGACGAGCGCGACGGCGCCGCGCGCGGCCGCGTCGCGCAGAAAGGCGTGGCCGTCGGTGCGCTCGCCACGCAGCGCGACGAAGAGGGAACCCGGTCGAACCGCGCGCGAGTCGCTCGCGATCGCGTCGACCGACGGCGGCAGCGAGCCGGCGACGCGCGCGCCCGCGAGGGTCGCGACGAGGCGGGCAGTCTCTCGCATCAATGCGCGGCCTTCTGCGCCACACGCAAACGGACCAAGCGCGCGGGCGCAACCGCCGGCATGATGCCCGCGTGCAGCATCGCGGCCCGCGCCAGGGCGGTGAAGACCGGCGCCGCGACCTCCGAGCCGTAGATCGAACCGTGCGGCCGCTCGACCTTGACCAGGATCACGTAGCGCGGGTGCTCGGCGGGGATCATCCCGACGAACGAGGCGACGTACGCGCCGGGCTCGTAGCTGCCGTTCTCGACGACTTGCGCGGTACCGGTCTTGCCGGCGGTCGTGTAGCCAGCGACTTGCGCCGTCGGGTTGCCGGTTCCGTGCAGGACGACCGCGCGCAGGAAGCCCCGCAGCGTCGCGGCGAGCGCGGGCGAGAGCACGCGCCGTTCGACCTCGCGCCCGTAGCGGTAGACGGTATGGCCGTCGGCGTCCTCGATCGCGCCGACGACGCGCGGTCGCAGCAACAAGCCGCCGTTCGCGATCGCGGCATAGGCGCGGAGCAGCGCGATCGGCGTCGTCGAGATGCCGTGGCCGAACGAGATCGTCGCCAGCGACGAGCCGCTCCAGTCGGCCGGCTTCGCGACGATACCAGGATTCTCGCCGGGCAGCTCGACCTCGGTCGGATCGCCGAACCCGAAAGCGCGGATCGTG
>JAFAMK010000167.1 GCA_019233415.1 Vulcanimicrobiota bacterium | reverse complement strand
TTCCGCCGTCGTGAAGACTTGCGTCTTGCGCGTCGGGATGGTCGTGTTGCGCTCGATCAGACGGGTGTTGACGCCGCCGAGCGTTTCGAGACCGAGCGAGAGCGGGGTCACGTCGAGCAGGACGACGTCGCGGACCTCACCGGCGAGCACGCCGGCCTGAATCGCCGCGCCGACCGCAACGACTTCGTCGGGGTTGACCGACTGGTTCAGCTCCTTGCCGGTCAGCTTCTTGACGAGTTCCTGGATGACGGGCATGCGCGTCGAGCCGCCGACCATGACGACCTCGTCGATGTCCTTGACGTCGAGCTTCGCGTCGGCCAGCGCGTTCTTGAACGGCTGGATGCAGCGGTCGGTCAGGTCCTGCGTCAGTTCTTCGAACTTGGCGCGGGTCAGCGTCACGTCGAGGTGCTTCGGACCGTTCTGGTCGGCCGTGATGAACGGCAGGTTGATGCTCGTCTGCACCGTGCCCGACAGCTCGATCTTCGCCTTTTCGGCGGCCTCGGTGAGGCGCTGCATCGCCTGGCGGTCGCCGCTCAGGTCGATCCCCTGCTCCTTGCGGAACTCGGTCACCATCCAGTCGCGCACGCGGTGGTCGTAGTCGTCGCCGCCGAGGTGCGTGTCGCCGTTGGTCGACTTGACTTCGAAAACGCCGTCGCCGACTTCGAGGATCGACACGTCGAACGTGCCGCCGCCGAGGTCCCACACGAGGATCGTCTCGTTGCCTTTCTTGTCGAGCCCGTACGCGAGCGCCGCCGCGGTCGGTTCGTTGATGATGCGCAGGACGTCGAGCCCGGCGATCTTGCCGGCGTCCTTCGTCGCCTGCCGCTGCGCGTCGTTGAAGTACGCGGGGACGGTGACGACGGCTTTGGTGACGCGCTCGCCGAGGTACGACGACGCGTCGTTGACCAGCTTCTGCAGGATCATCGAGCTGATCTCTTGCGGGGTGTAGTCCTTGCCGTCGATCTTGACCTTGTAATCGGTCCCCATGTTCCGCTTGATCGATGCGATCGTGCGGTCCGGGTTGGTGACGGCCTGGCGTTTCGCAAGCTGACCGACGAGTCGTTCGCCGGTCTTCGTGAACGCCACGACCGAAGGGGTCGTGCGTGACCCTTCGGAGTTGGCGATGACGGTCGGGCTCTGCCCTTCCATCACGGCAACGACGGAGTTCGTCGTCCCGAGGTCGATGCCGACCACTTTTGCCATGTTGTTCTGTGTCTCGCTTTCCGAGCCGCGTGGACCATCCGTTGCCGACCGTCCGACCGAAGTCGGGCATGCCGGCGCGGGCCTTGCCACTTACCGCAGCTCAAGGGTTGTGAGCCGAATGTCGCCCCCAATGAACGACGTACCGCCTATGATACGACGCCAGGGCGCTCGTGTTCCACTCATTTGTGGTGACAGTTTTGCTGGCACATTGGTTGCGCTCAAACGAGCAAGAAGGGGCCACCGTTGCCGGTGTCCCCTCCCCGTCATCCTGAGCTTGTCGAAGGGCGGCCGGACGCTTAGGGCTGCTGCTGTTGCTGCTGGAGGTAGACGTCGGCGGGCTGCTCCCCGACCTTGACCTGGACGTTCTTCTTAACGCCCTGGCTCCAGACGCGTAGCGTGACGGTTGACCCGGGCTTGGTCGCCTTGACCGTACTCGTGACGTCGGCCGGCTGGTTGACGGCCTTGCCGTTGATCGTCTGGATGACGTCGCCAGGTTCGAGCCCCGCCTGGTCGGCCGGCTGGCCGCTCTGGACCTGGGCGACGACCGCCCCGCCCTGATCGTGGTAGCCGATCTGCGTGCGGACGTTGTTGTCGACCGCCTGCAGCAGCACGCCGAGGTAGCCGATGCCGGTCCCGGTGCCGTTCGCGTCGAGCGTCTTGCCCTGGTTCTTGGCGAGCGTTGCGGCGGTTTGCGTGACGGTGCTGGCGGGGATTGCGAAGCCGATCCCCTGGGCTGAGGCCGGGTTCGCGGTCGACTGGTTCACGCCGATGACGCGGCCGTCGTAGTCGACGAGCGGGCCGCCCGAGTTGCCGGGGTTGATCGGGGCCGAGGTCTGGAGCAGGCCCTTGAAGAGGTGGAGCTGCTGGTCGTCGCCCTGGATCGGCTCGTCGCGGTTGAAGCCGGAGACGACGCCGACCGAGACCGAGCGCTGGAGCGCGAGCGGCTCACCGATCGCGATCGCCCACTGGCCGGCCTGGACCTGCGAGCTGTTGGCGAACTCGACCGGCGGCGGCAGCTTCGCGTAGCCGTCGACCTTGACGAGCGCGAGGTCGATCGCCGGGTTCGACGAGTAGACGTGGCCCGGCTCGCGGTCGCCGTTCGCGAAGACGACCGTGATCTTGGTCGTCCCCTTGGGAACGACGTGGGCGTTCGTGATGATCAGCCCGTCGCGCGAGTAGACGAAGCCCGAGCCCGAGGCGCGCTCGACGACGCGCTGGCGCTGGTAGGGCGCTCCGTTGCCGAACATCTGGGCGAAGGGGTCGGTCGGGACGAGCTGCGTGCCGTTGACGGTCACCTGGAGGGCGACGACCGAGGGCTCGACGCGCTTGACGGCGTTGATGATGCG
>JAFAMK010000108.1 GCA_019233415.1 Vulcanimicrobiota bacterium | reverse complement strand
CTGCGCGTGCAGTGCGACGCGTTCTTCGACCTGCACGTTGCCGTCGAAGACGCGCGCGAGCGCGGCGAACCCTTCGTCGTCGACCTCGACTTCAGTCAAGAAGCCCAGCCGGCCGGTGTTGACGCCGAGGATCGGGATCGCGAGCGGGTGCGCGAGCCGCGCCGCGCGCAGCAGCGTCCCGTCGCCGCCGACCGTCACCAGCAATTCGGCCTCCTCGAGGCTGCACTCGGTCGGGAAGCCGTACTCACGCGCGCCGGCGCCATTCGTCCCCTCGCAGAACCCAACCCGCACGCCGTGCGCGCGCGCAAGCTCCACCACCCGCCGCGCCGTCTCCGCCGCATGCGGACGATCCGTATTTACATACAGTGCGATCGCCTTCACGACGTCACCCTGAGCCTGTCGAAGGGCGCGCGTGCGCCTCATGCACGAGCGCGTCGAGCCGCGCGTCGTCGACCTCGTCGCCGTCGCGGCGCAGCTCGTAGAAGAACTCCACGTTGCCGGCAGGACCGCGCAGCGGCGAGAGCGCCGCGGCAACGGCGCGCACGCCGGTCTCGCGCACGGCGTCGCGCACCTCGCGCAGAATCGCCGCGTGAACCGCCGGATCGCGCACGACTCCGCCACCGCCGATGCGCTCGCGCCCTGCTTCGAATTGCGGCTTCACCAGCGCGACGATCGCACCACGTGGACGCAGGTAGCCGACCGCGCGCACGACGATCGTTCGCAGCGAGATGAACGACGCGTCGACGACGATCAGGTCGAAACCGCCCGGAAACGCGTCGTCGGGGAGCGTGCGGAAATTCGTCCGCTCGATGACGTGCACCCGCGAGTCCTCGCGCAGCTTCCACGCCAGCTGGCCGTAGCCGACGTCGAGCGCGGTGACCGTGCGCGCGCCGTGCTGGAGCAGGGCGTCGGTGAACCCGCCGGTCGAAGCGCCGACGTCGAGCACGTCGAGCTCGTGCACGTCGAGCTCGAACGCGCGCAGCGCACCCTCCAGCTTCTCGCCGCCGCGGCTGACGTAGCGCGGGCTCTCCTCGACGACGACGCGCGCACCGTCGCGCACGCTTCCGCCCGGCTTCGTCGCCGGCGCGTCGTCGACGCGCACCTTCCCCGCGAGGATCAGCCCCCGCGCCTGAGACCGCGTCAACCCGGTCGTCGCCGCCACGACGTCGTCCAGCCGCCGCGCGTCAGAACGGGTTTTCTTCGTCGTCATCCGGCGCGGGTTCGGCCGGACGCGCGGAGGCCGTGTTGACGGCGTCGAGCGCCGCTTGCGCGCTCTTCAGGAGCGTCTCGCAGCGCCCGACGAGGTCCTTGCCCTCGGTGTAGAGCGCGATCGCGCGCTCGAGATCGGGTTCCTCCGTCTCGAGTGTTTTCACGATCTGCTCCAGCCTAGTCAGCGAGGTCTCGAAAGAGGCCGATCTGTCGTCCGCCATGCGTCCCTTCGCGTTCGACGCGCGCCGTGAGGATACCGCGAGCCAGCTCCGCCTGGATCTGTGTGCCGGGCGGGACCAGCGTCGCGTCGGTCAGCGGCTGCCCGTCGTCTCCCTTCACGATCGCATAGCCGCGTTGCAGAATCGCTTTCGGATCGTGTCCGGACCATGACGCGCGGACGGTCTCGAAGCGGGCCCGGCGCCGCTCCAAGTAGCGCGCGACCGCGGCGTCCAGCCGCTCCCGGTACCGCGGGACGCGCTCCGCGCGGCGGCGCAGCAGCGCCGGGACGTCGCGTTCGAGCCGTTCCCGCAGTTGCTCGAACCGTCCGCGGCGCTGGGCGAGCCGCGCGGCCGGCGCGCCGCCCGCGAGCCGGCGTTCGAGCGCGACGAGCCGGTCGCCGCGGCGCCGCACGCGCTCGCGCGCCGCCGACGCGAGCCGGCGCGCGGCGACGTCGACGTGCTGGCGCCGCGCGGCGAGCGCGCGGTCCACGTCGCGTGCCAGGACGCGGCTGCGTTCGGCGACGAGCGCGAGCAGCTCGTCGCGGCGCGGCAGAACCGTTTGCGCGGCGGCCGACGGCGTCGCGGCGCGCGCGTCGGCGACGAAGTCGGTCAGCGGCGCATCGGCCTCGTGCCCGATCGCCGAGACGGTCGGGATGCGCGCGGCGGCGAGCGCGCGCACGACGCGCTCCTCGCTGAACGCGAACAAATCTTCGTACGAACCGCCGCCGCGCGCGACGACGATCAGGTCGACGTCGTTCATCGCGGACGCGCGCGCGATCGCTCGCGCGATCTCCGGCGCAGCCTTCTCGCCCTGCACCGGCGTCGGAACGACGCGCACGTCGATATGAGGCGCGCGCAGCCGCGCCTGCGTGATGAAGTCGCGCGCGCCGTCGGCGGCCTCCGAGGTGACGAGCGCGACGCGGAACGGAAAGCGCGGCAGCTTCTTCTTGCGCTCGGGCGCGAACAGCCCTTCGGCGGTGAGCCGCGCCTTCAGCGCCTCGTAGCGGCGGTGCAGCGCGCCGGTGCCGCCCTCGGCGACGACCTCGTAGACGCGCAGCTGGTAGCGCGACGCCTTCGCGTACGTCTGCACGCTGCCGTACGCGACGACCTCGTCGCCGTTCGCGAACGGCGGAAACGTCGCGGCCGCCTCGCTGAACGCGACGCACTCGAGCAGCGCATCGCGGTCCTTGAGCGAGAAGTACGCGTTTCCGTTCGGCTGCAGGCGCAGGTTCGAGACCTCGCCGCGCACGCCGAGCCGCGCGAACGCGCGCTCGCGCGCGAACAGGCCGGCGATGTAGTTCGCCAGCCGGGAGACGGCGACGACGCGCACCTCGGCGCGCGCGCCACTCGTCACGGCGGCGGCGTCGGGTCCGAACCGAGCTGCTGCTGCGTCTCCCCGTCGCCGACCGTGCCCGGTTCGGGGGTCAGCGGGTCGACCGTGGGCGGCACGCGTGGCACCGCCTTCAGCGGCACGGCCTTCACCGGCGCGACCGGCGCGACGGGCGCCGTGTTCGTGCGCGTCCGCGTGCTGCGCGGGCTCGTCCCCTCGTCGGGGACGCCGCAGGTGCGCTCGGGCTCGGTCCCGGCCAGGAACACTTCGGTCTTACCGGTCTCGCAGAGCCGCACTTTGTGCACCTCGCCGGCCGGCAGCACGAAGTCGTGCGGCTTGGTGTGCGCGAGCGCTTTCTTCATGAAGCGCGCCCAGATGCGTGCCGGGACGTTGCCGCCGTACGACTCGCTCATCGGCGAGTTGTTGTCGTTTCCGATCCACACCGCGGCGACGAGGTCGGGCGTGTAGCCGACGAACCACGCGTCGCGGAAGTCCGACGTCGTCCCGGTCTTCCCGGCCGCCGGGCGCCCGATCTGCGCGTTCGGATAGCCCGTCCCCTCGTTGATGACCGACTCGAGCATCGAGGTCATCACGTAGGCGACGCCCGCGCTGATCACTTCGGTCTGCTGCGGATAGGTGTTGTCGAGGACCGGCGTCCCGATCGAGTCGCGCACCAGCCGAATCGGCGAGGGCGGAATGTGGATTCCTTGGTTCGCCAGCGTCGCGTAACCCGCGGCCTGGTCGAGCGGCGAGATGCCGGTCGAGCCGAGCGCGAGCGAGAGGTTCGCTTCGAGCGGTGAGGTGACGCCCATCCGGTGCGCGTACTCGATGACGCGGTCGATCCCCAAGTCCTGCGCGAGCTTGACCGCGACGACGTTGCGCGACTGCGCGAGCGCGTAGCGCAGCGTCATCTCGCCGAGAAACCGGTTGTCGTCGTCCATCGGCGCCCAGCGCGTTCCGTCGCCCATCGGGTAGCTGATCGGCGAGTCGTCGACGATCGTCGTCGGCGGATGACCGGCGTCGATCTCGGCGGTGTAGACGTAGGCTTTGAACGACGATCCCGGCTGGCGGCGCGCCTGCCAGGCGCGGTTGAACTGGTTCGTGAGCGAGAACGGCGTCGCGCCGCCGACCATCGCGAGAATCTCGCCGGTCGACGGCTTGATCGCGACGAGCGCGCCCTGGTGCGCGCCGATCCCCTCGTCCTTCGCGCGGTCGATTCCCCACGTGACGGCCTCTTGCGCGGCGTCCTGCACCGCGGGGTCGAGCGTCGTGTAGACCTGCAGGCCGCTCTCGAAGGTCGCCTGCGTCCCGAACTGCGACTCCAGCAGATGCGTCACGTACGTGGTGAAGTACGGATAGCGGTACGACTGCAAGCCCGCGGGCCGCTCGCCGATGAGGTGCAGCGGCGCGGCTTCGGCGGCGTCGGCCTCGGCGCGCGTGACGAACCCGGCGTCGACCATGCGGCCGAGGACGTGGTGCTGGCGCTCCTTCGCGCGATCGAGGCTGACGTACGGCGAGTAGTCCGACGGCGCCGCGGGCAACCCGGCCAGAATCGACGCCTGGGCGAGCGTGAGGTGGCCGACGTCGGTGCCGAAATAGGTGTGCGCCGCGGCTTCGACTCCGTACGCGCCCGAGCCGAAGTAGATCAGGTTCAGGTAGCGTTCGAGAATCTCGTCCTTCGTGTAGTAGCGCTCGATCTCGATCGCGAGCAGCGCTTCCTGAATCTTGCGCGAGTACGAGACTTCGTTCGAGAGGAACAGCCCGCGCGCGAGCTGCTGCGTGATCGTCGAGGCGCCCTGGAACTGCTCGTGGCGCCAGTCGGCGAGCGCGGCACGCGCAATCCCGCCGAAGTCGACGCCGTGGTGCTGGTAGAAGTGCGCGTCTTCGGTCGCGATGAACGCGTTGCGGACCTGGACCGGAATCTTGTCGACCGAAACCCAGGTGCGGTTCTCGCGGTAGAGGTTCGCCAGCTGCATCCCGTTGCGCGCGAAGACGCGCGTCGAGCGCGACGGTTGGTAGTCGGCCATCCGGTTGATGTCGGGCAGGTTGCGCGAGTACGATGCGACGATCCCCGCCACGATCCCGACGAACAGCAGCGCCGCGAACAGCACCAGCACGCCGAGCGCCTTGACGACGCGCCACACGATCCGGCCGGTCTTGCCGCCGCCGCTGCCGCCCGTGCGGCGGCGCGCCGGCGTGCGCGGGCGGACCAGCGTGCGGCTCATGATTCCGCTCCCGCGGCCGGTGCCGTCCCGAGCAGCCGCCCGAGCACGCCGTTGACGTAGCGCCCGGAGTCTTCGGTCGAGAACTTCTTCGCCAACTCGACCGCCTCGTTGATCACGACGGCGGCGTCGGTCTCGCGGCGGTGGCGCAGCTCGAACGCGCTCATGCGCAGGATGATGCGGTCGATCGTCGGCAGCCGGTCGAGCGTCCAACCTTCGAGCAGCGGCGCGACCAGCGCGTCCGACTCGTCGGCGTTCTCCAGCGTGCCGAGGACGAGGTCGCGCACGAACGCGCGCCCTTCCGAAGACTCGTCGCGCGCGAGCAATTCGGTCAGCATCTCGTCCGCCGGCTTCTTCCCGACTTCCGTTCCGTACAGCGCCTGCAGCGCCACTTCTCGCCCATGCCGCCGCGACGAAGACGCCACGCGCCTACACCGGCTGCGCGCGCCGCGCGAGGAACGCGGGGAGCCAGCCGACGCCGATCCCGCCCGCGCGGAACTCCGGGTCGCGCAGCAGCTCGCCGCAGAACTCGACGGTGGTCTTCACGCCTTCGATACGTGTCTCACCGAGCGCGCGTTCCATCCGCAGGATCGCCGACTCGCGGGTGCGCCCGACGGCGATGATCTTGGCGATCATCGAGTCGTAGAACGGCGGGACGGTCGCGCCGCTGTAGACGTGCGTGTCGACGCGAATCCCCGGCCCGCCCGGGAAGACGACGGTCGTCAGCGTCCCCGCTCCGCCCGCGAAGTTGTTGAGCGGGTCCTCGGCGTTGACGCGCACCTCGATCGCGTGCCCGTGCGGGTGCAGGTCGTCCTGGCTGAATCCGAGCGCCTCGCCCGCCGCGACGCGAATCTGCTCCTTGACGAGGTCGACGCCGTAGATCAGTTCGGTGACCGGGTGCTCGACCTGGATGCGGGTGTTCATCTCCATGAAGTAGACGTCATCGCCAGCGACCAGGAACTCGAGCGTCCCCGCGTTCGTGTAGCCGACCGCGCGCGCCGCGGTCGTCGCGACGTCGTGCAGCTTCGCGCGCACCGCCGGATCGAGCGCCGGCGCAGGCGCCTCTTCGATCAGCTTCTGGTGCGAGGGCTTCTGGACCGAGCAGTCCCGCTCGCCGAGGTGCACGACGCCGCCGTGATCGTCGGCGAGAACCTGCACCTCGACGTGGCGCGGGTTGACGATCAGCTTCTCGACGTACATGCGGCCGTCTTTGAACGACGCCTCGGCCTCGGCTTGCGCCGTCGCGTAGAACGTCGGCAGCTCATCGGGCGAGGCCACGGCGCGCATCCCCTTGCCGCCGCCGCCCGCCGTCGCCTTGAGCAGAATCGGATAGCCGATCCGCTCGCCGACCGCGCGCGCCTCCTCGACCGAGGCGACGATCCCGCTCCCCGGCGTCGTCGGGATGCCGGCTTCGCTCATCAGCCGCTTCGCCGTCGCCTTGTCGCCCATCGCGTTGATCACCGACGGCTTCGGCCCGATGAAGGTCAGCCCGTGATCGGCCGCGATCTCCGCGAACCGGGCGTTCTCAGCCAGAAAGCCGTAGCCGGGATGGATCGCGTCGCAGCCGCTGATCAGTGCCGCGGAGATGATGTTCGGCACGTTGAGGTACGAGCGCACCGCCGGCCCCGGCCCCACGCAAAACGCCTCGTCGGCGTGACGCACGTGCAGCGACCCGCGGTCCGCGTCGCTGAAGATCGCGACCGTCGCGACGCCCAGCTCATGACACGCCCGATTGATGCGCAGCGCGATCTCGCCGCGGTTCGCGATGAGAACTTTTTTGAACACGGCGCTAGCGCTCGATCGCGAACAGCGGCTGGCCGTATTCGACCGGCTGGCCCTCGGTCACGAAGACCGCGCTGATCCGGCCGCCCCCGCGCGAGCGGACGGAGTTGCGAATCCCGAGCGTCTCGACGACGGCCAGTTCGCGGTCACCGTCAAATTCCAGGCCCTCGGTGAGCACCGGGCGGGGCAGACGCACGATGCCGACGACGTCGCTCGACACGACCTCCGCGCGGCGCTCCGGCGCTGGGGTGGCCGGCTCGGCCGCGGTGACCGAATCCGCCGCCATGGGCGGGGGCGCGGCGGCCGGCAGGGCCCGTGGAACGCGGCGCAGCTCGATCTCGGTCTCGCCGTCCCGCACGCGCAGGCGAGCGAACCCGCCCTCAACCAGCGCACCGGCGAGCGCGCGGGTGCGCGTCGCGATCACGTCTTCGGTCATCCGGCGAGGGGTTCGACGCTTCGGGCCGGCCGCCCCCGGGACGATACGCCGGGTCTCATACCCGGCAGGGGAGAGGACGATATTGCTGGAGGAGGTGTCAGCGTGGCTGCCGTCACTCTCGCCGCCGCGCCGGCGTTCGTCCTCGTCCGTCCCCGCGGGCTGGAGCTCGGGCTCGCGACCCTCGTCGCGCTCGACGCCGCCGGGATCGCCCACCGTGAGGCTGCGTTCCCCTACGCGGATGACGGGCACGCGCCCGTCGTCTACCTGATCGACGAGGAGCGATTGCGCGCGCTGGGCGACCGCTCGGCGATCGAACGCGCCGTGGCGGCGCTCGCCGCGGACCGTCCCTCGACGACGGTCGTGCTGGCCGAGCGCGACTCGGCATTGACGTGGCTCGCCGACGACCCGCACGTCGGCGGCTGGCTCGTCGCCCCGCCCGACGGCACCGCTCTGGTCGTGGCGGTCCGCGCCGCCGCCGCGACGTTCGCCGCTCAGGCCGCGCTGCGCACCGCCCGCGGCGAGAGCGAACGGCTGCTCCAGATCGGTCTCGCGCTCTCGGCCGAGCGCGACATCACGAAGCTCCACCAGCGCATCGTCCACAGCGCACGCGAGCTGACCCGCGCCGACTCCGGTTCGCTCTACCTGCTCGAGACGAACGCTTCGGGCGAGCACGTCCTGCGCTTCGCCGTCGCGCAAACCGGCCCGCAGGATGCCGGGACGTACCTCGGCGCGGTGCTGCCGCTCTCGCGCACCTCGATCTCCGGCTACGTCGCGCTGAGCGGCGAGACGGTGCGGATCGAGGACGCCTATGCGATCCCCGACGGCGCGGAATACCGCTTCAACCGGAGTTTCGACGACGCGAACGGCTACCGCACGATGTCGGTCCTGGCCGTCCCGATGCACGACCACGAGGACGCGACCGTCGGCGTCATCATGCTCATCAACCGCAAGCCACACTTCGCCTTCGAGCTGGTGTCCAAGGCGCACACCGAGCAGAGCGTCCTCCCGTTCAGCGAGCACGACGAGCAGGTGCTGCGCTCACTGGCTTCGCAGGCCGGCGTCGCGCTGGAGAACCACGCGCTGCTCGAGTCCATCGAAGACCTGTTCGAACAGTTCGTGCGTGCCTCGGTCAAGGCGATCGAAGTCCGCGACCGCGCGACGCAGGGGCACTCCGCGCGCGTCGCCGACCTCACCGTGCTGCAAGCCGAAGCGATCAACACGATCGGCAGCGGCGTCTTCGCGTCGCTCCACTTCGACGCGGACCAACTGCGCGAGATGCGTTACGCCTCGCTCCTGCACGACTTCGGCAAGGTCGCCGTCCCCGAGTACATCTTCGGAAAAGCAAAGAAGCTTCCCGACGGCCGCATCGACACGATCCGCCTGCGCTTCCTGCTCGCGATCGAGCAGAGCAGCGACCCGCGCCGCCGCGCCGAGCTGCGCGAACTGTTGGCGGCAGTTGAAAGCGCCAACGAACCACGCGTCGTCGCGGCAGAACTCGGCGAAGTCCTCGACGCGCTCGCGCGCACGACGTACCGGGATCTCGACGGCGACCACCCGCTCCTCGACGCGGCGGAGCTGGACTTCCTCCACATCCCGCGCGGTTCGTTATCAAGCGAAGAGCGCCGCAAGATGGAGCAGCACGTCACGCAGTCGTTCTACTTCTTGCGCGAGATTCCGTGGAAGCGCACGCCGTGGCAGCACGTCCCCGAGATGGCGTACGGCCACCACGAGCACCTCGACGGCACCGGCTACCCACGCGGTTTGAAAGGCGCCGAAATCGTCCCCCAGGTCCGCATGATGACGATCAGCGACGTCTTCGACGCCCTCACGGCAAACGACCGCCCCTACAAGCCCGCGATGACGATCGACCGCGCCCTCGACATCCTCACCCAAGAATTCGCCGACCGCGGCAAAGTCGACCGCGACCTCCTCGACCTCTTCATCACCAAACGCGTCTACGAACCCGTCGTAGCAGGCCGCACGTAGCAGACTGCGCCTTACGGGGGCCGTAATCACGAGGCCTGGGCCAGGGCACAGTAGTCTTTGAAACGCTAGAAATGCCAGCCGGCAAGCCGTCCAAGCGGACAGCGTCCTTAGCTACAGCCATCTAGCGCTCCCAGAAGTGGCTCCTCTGCTCGTGTCGGGAGGGCGGTGCGGCAGCAAATTCGGTGATCGACCAGCTGGTTGCACTGCAAGCGGCCCTCCCACCTTCGCTGAGGGGTCGCCTTGCGATAGTGCGCCGCAACAGTGCTTTTACGCGACAATTGGAGCATTTTTTGCGCCTCTTGGCAGTAATTATGCGCCAAGTAGAGAAAAATCTGCGCAAATGGAGCATGCGGACATCATCATTAGCCTCTGCCGAACGGCCCTTAGCGCGGGGTCACCGGCTGTCCGGCATCAGGTCGAGCGCCTTCGGGAGGCGCTTGGCGTGGAGGACCCCAAAACGGCTGCCGTCTTAAGCCGAATGCTAGGGCAAGCGGGCCGCTCGCTTGAGATGCGGCCGAGCCGTATGACTCGCGCCGCCGAACGGTTGCGTGGGGAGACCCTTACTGCGTCCACGATCGTCCCGGTCGACCGCGAGACTTCAAATCCGCTAGCGGACGTGATCCTTGCCGCCGATCTCCCGCAAGTCGGGCCAGTGCTGCCCGCGGCAATGGCGACGTCGATTGACGCTTTGTTGCAAGAGTGGTCCAATATCGATCGCTTGCGCGAGGGTGGAGTTGAGCCAGCGATGTCCGCCCTGATCTACGGCCAGCCTGGGACAGGCAAGACGCAACTAGCCCTTTGGATTGGGCGGCAGCTCCATCTCCCTGTTGTGGCGGCCCGACTTGACGGACTAATCTCGTCGTGTCTCGGCACAACATCGCGAAATATCGGCGCGCTATTTGCGTTCGCTGAGCGATATCGCTGCCTGCTCTTGCTCGACGAGTTCGACGCTATCGCAAAGATGCGAGACGATCCGCAAGAAGTCGGGGAGATAAAGCGTGTCGTGAATACGCTGTTGCAAAGCCTCGACGCGCGAAAGACGGTCGGCCCAACTATCGCCATTACCAATCACGAGACCTTGCTTGACCCAGCAATCTGGCGCCGCTTTGACCTTCAGATTGGTATGCCATTACCAACGCGTGAAGCGCGGATCGAAATGATTCACCGCTATGCTCCGCCATTGGAGCTGACTGATACGCAGGTCGTCTTTTTAAGTTGGTGTTTGTCCGACGTCAGCGGGTCGGAGATCGAGACCTTCCTTCGAAGCCTGAAGCGCTCGTATCTCCTGAACGAAGATCCCACCAAGTTCAGCCTTCTTGGAGCGGTGCGTTCATATGTTAGTTTGAATGCAAATCGCCTTGCTACTCGCAGGGCAAGCGCCTTAGCAAAGGATGATGAAGCGTTGGCGCTCGCCTTGAGGCGTGACCCCGATGCGTCACCTGTGGATCTTGGAAAACTCTTTGGCGTTCATCGAGCAACTATTAACCGTTGGCTGAAGAGCAGCAGTGGGGGAGAGCTCGCCCATGCCTAATCCGATTCAAGTCATTCTTGAACGCGAACGCTTCCATGTCCTCAAAGAATTCAAGCCGTCTGCGCGAAACGGCAAGGACTTCTATGCCTTTCAAGACGAGCGGTTCGTCGAACATAAGCACCGATTAGTCGAGCGCGTCGAGCGAGCAAAATCTGTTGTCCAACGACAGGGTGGCATTGGCTATGCTAAAGTCTCATTGCGCTCAGATGCGCTTGCAAAGTCGCATCGCCCCTACAGTATCTTTGACAACGAGACAACACCTCTGATAGGTGCAGACGATCTTGGACAGATTCTCGTCGAGGTAACAGCGCCAGCATTGGATCGGGTCGTCGGCAAAATGCAGCGCGCAGAAGAGGCGACACGAACAAAGTTCGACCCCTTCAAGAACCGCATTGTCCCCGCACCATCTCGAGAGCGCGAAGAAGTCGGGGCAATCGATACCTTCGGCCTAATCGGGCCAACGGATCGGGTCCGCTTCTCTCCAGCCGAGGCGGTAAGGTGGCTGAGCAATCCCGCCACTGGCGGGACCTACCGAGTCGAACTGTTTCGCATGCCACCGCAGCGCGCACAGTGGGACCTGTTGCCACAGCACCTTCTCGAAATGTATAGAGCGTTCACAGCCGGCATATTGGCCTTCCCGGGTCTCGAATGCGAGAGACTCCATCTCACGAATCGATTCCATCGCTGGATCAAGATTCGTCTGAGCGCATCAGGAGCCGCAGCTTTCCACCCCTTTGGCACCGAGGGCCCTGACCGAGTGGAGCCCGGGATATTGACGCCGTTCGACGACGACATCAGGCGGCATGCGCGGCTACTTGAGTTCCTGCAAACACAACAACTGGTGCGGAACGTCCATTTGGCGCCGAAGCTCGAGCGCAGTGCCACCGTCGTGAGTTCCGAACCAATGCAGGCCGTCATCCCAAGCCGTGGAGAAACGGATGCTTATCCGCTCGTCGCCATCGTCGATGGCGGTATCGGTTCGCCGCTCGACGAGTGGGTTGTCGACCGGCGTGAGGTGCTAGCGCTTCAGGACCGAGAGTACAGCCACGGGACCTTTATTGGCGGCCTGCTTGTTGGCGCAGGATCCCTAAATCCTCCGACCACGACCCCATGGGAAAGTGACGGCTGCGACTTGATTGACGTCGCGATCTGCCCGAACGAAGATGACCCAGTTGCCGCCGCAGCGTATGGCGGGGTTGACGGATTTCTCGACGAGCTGGAGCAGTCGGTTTTGCGGTTGCGACAGCAGCACAATGTGCGGATCTTCAGTATATCATCAAATACGATCTACGCAACGACGCCGGATGACTACAGCTATGAAGCGCAGCGGCTCGATGAGATCGC
>JAFAMK010000301.1 GCA_019233415.1 Vulcanimicrobiota bacterium | reverse complement strand
AATGCGCCGAATCCGCAGCCGGCGACCAGCATCGCGAGCAGCGCGAGCCACAGATTGCCGAAGCCGAACGCGAACAGCGCGAGCCCCGCCGCGGTGAGCAGCGAGCCGGCGGTGAGCACCGCGCGGCTCCCGACCGCGTCGAGCGCGCGGCCGGCGAGCGGGATCACCGCGACGAAGCAAAACGCGCCGACCGCCGCGACCGCACCGGCGGCCGCATAGGTGAGGTGCTGTGCGGCGACGAGCGCGGCCGGCACGAAGAACAGGGAGCCTTCGAGCATGCCGATCAGCACTTCGAGCGCGTAGGTGACGACGAGTTGACGGTCGCGGAAGAACGACGGCGGGATCACCGGCTGCACCGCGCGCCGTTCGGCGAACGCGAACAGCGCGAAGGCGAGCGCGCCGACGACGACGAGCCCCCACGCGAGTGTCGCATCGACGACGCCGCGCACGACGTAGAGCCGCGTCAGCAGGCACATCGCGGCGAGCAGGCCGACCGCGAGCGTGACGATCCCCGCGACGTCGAGCGGCCCGCGCGCGTTCGCCGCCTGCGCGGGAACGTGCGTGCGCGCGAGCGCGATGACGACCAGCGCGAGCGGGACGTTCAGCGCGAAGACCCAGTGCCACGAGACGGCGTGCGTGATCGCGCCACCGATCACCGGCCCGATCACCGCCGCGAGCCCCCACGTCGCCGCGACGAGTCCGAGCGCCGCGCCGCGCCGTTCGGGCGGAACGCGGTCGCCGATCGCCGCCGCCGCGACCGGGAAGATCCCGCCCGCGCCGGCCGCCTGAATCGCGCGCGCCGTCAAGAAGATCGCGAACGTCGGCGCGGCGATCGCGAGGACGCTCCCTGCCGCGAACACCGCGACGCACGCGACGTAGACCGGCCGGCGGCCGTAGCGGTCGGCGAGCTTCGTTGCGATCGGGATCGCGACGACGTTCGCCAGCAGGTACAGCGTGAACACCCACGCGAGATCGGGCGGCCCGACGCGGAACGCTGCGCCGAGCGCGGGAAGCGCAGGCGAGAGCACGCCCAAGTCGAGCGCGCCGGCGAACACGCCGAGCCCGAGCGTGACGAGCAGCGGGATCGTGCTACGGTCGAGCCGGTGCCCGGCGACCGTCGTGGCGGCGGTGCTAACCGTGGGGCAACCGGATCACGCGGTCGAGCACCATCGCGGCGCACATCAGCGCGAGATACAGCAGCGAGTATTTGAACAGCACGCGCGCGTAGCGCTTCGTCGGATCGCCGCTCACTTTCCACGCGTCCCACAGAAAGACGGCGCCGAGGACCAGCGCGCAGCCGCCGTAGCACGGCCCGAGCACGTGCAGCGGGAAGAACGCCAGCGAGACGCCGACCAGGATCAGCGAGTAGATCACGATCTCGCGCTTGGTGCGCGGGATCCCCTTGACGTTGGCGAGCATCGGAATCCCCGCCTTGTCGTAGTCGGTGTTCGTCATCAGCGAGAGCGCCCAGAAGTGCGGCGGCGTCCACAAGAAGATGACGGCGAACAGCGCGAACGCCGGCGAGCCGAGGTGGCCGGTCACCGCGGCCCAGCCGACCAGCGGCGGAACGGCGCCGGCCGCGCCGCCGATCACGATGTTCAGCGGCGTCACGCGCTTGAGCCACATCGTGTAGATCACGACGTAGTACACGTTGCCGGCGAGCGAGAGCCACGCGGCGAGCGGGTTGACGAACGCGTAGAGCATCGCGAACCCGGCAACCTGCGCGAGCGCCGCGAAGAGCAGCGCGTTGCGCACCGAGATCGTGCCGCGCGCGAGCGGCCGGAACTTCGTGCGATTCATCAGCCGGTCGATGTCGCGGTCCCACACGCAGTTCAGCGCGCCGGCCGAGGCGGCGGAGAGCGCGCCGCCGAGCAGCGTCCAGAACGTCAGCAGCAGCGGCGGAACGCCGCGCGCCGCCATCACCATCGCCGCCAGCGTCGTCACCAGCAGCAAGGAGATGATGCGCGGCTTCGCCAGCTCGTAGTAGTCGTCGAGCACGCCGCGCCAGCCGGTTTTCCGGCCCGGGAAGGGAGCAGTAGCGTCGACGCGCGCGAGGGTGTTCATGCGGCCGGTTCCGCATTCGCGGCGGCAGGGGCGGCGGCCCGCGCCGGCACCGCGACGGTCCCGTCGGTCGCCGCGAAGACGAGCGACGCGATGAACGCGACGAACGCCGCGCATGCGTTCGCGGCGTGCGCCTCGCGCAGGAGCGTCGGCAGATGCCAGGCGACGTTCGCGACCCCGAGCATGACTTGCAGCACGACGAGCGCGTACCCGAACAGCGCCGCCGCCCGCACGCGCGGCGTCGTTCCGAGCGCGGCCGCGTACGCGGCGACGGTCGCGACGACGAAGAACCCGCCGGCGAGCCAGCGGTGCGCCATCTGCGCGAACTGCGCCTGGACCGTGCCGGTCAGCGAACCGCCGTCGCAGGCGGGCAGCGTCGAGCAGGCCAGGCCGGCACCGCTCGAGCTGACGTACGAACCGGCGAGCATCGTCAGGAAGGCCAGCAGCGCGCAGACCGTCAGCACGCCGCCGAGGATCGAATGGCCGATGACGACGCGGCGCGGCGCGAGGATCGCCAGCATCGCGAGCGCGGTCAGCCCGGCGAGCAGCAGCATCGCCGTCCCCCAGTGGACGACGACCGACCAGGGCGTGTTCGCCAGCGCGACGGTCAGCCCGCCGAGCGCGACCTGCACCGCGAAGACGCCGACGATGTAGGCCAGGACCGCCGGGACGCCGCCGATCGCCCGCCGTTCGCGCCAACCGGCCCACAGCGCGGGCAGGACCAGCACGCCGGTGACCAGCGCGAGCAGCCGATGCGACCATTCCAGCACGACCCCGCCGACCAGGGCCGGGACGAGGGCATGGTGGCAGAGCGGCCAGTCGGGGCACGTCATCCCGGCGCCGTTGATGCGAACCCAGCTCCCCAGCACGGCGAGCAGAAACGCCGAAACGGCGGCCGCCAGCGAAAACGCCCGGAACATCAGACGAAGCGTACCGCCGAACGGGGCGGCGCGAAACGACTCAGGTCGTCAGCAGCCGGAAGTCGCCGCGATGCTGTGGTCGGCAGCGGTTCCCTCGTCGGCCAGCACCCCCTGCGTCAAGTCGGTGAGGACGTCGCCCATCTGCTGCATCTGCTTGTTGTACGTCTGCGGCGGTGTCGGCAGCGGCGGCGGCAGGTTCACCATCTGCTGCGCGACCGCGTACGGGGGAACGGGGTTGGCCTGCGCCATCAGCCCATGCGCTTCGGCCGCGTCTTCGCGCCCGCGCATGATCGTCACGTCGCGCATGAACTCGGCCGCGGCTTTGTTCTGGCGGTAGAGCGCGCCGCCGAGCGCGTCGGCGAATGCTTTCAACTCGGCCTTGCGCTGCGGATCGGGCGAATTCACCGCGTACTCGCGGAGTTTCTTGATCTCCGCGTCACCCGCCGACGATGCGTTGCGAATCTGTTCCGCCTGCTTCATCATCGCTTCGATCGCGTTGCGCCGCTGCATCGAGTTCAGCTTGTCGAAGTCGGTCGCGTGCAAGTTGTTCGTCAGAATCCCCAGCGTGCGGTCGTTGTCGAGCGCTTGCGTGATCGCGCCGTTCGCATGCGCGACGATCGGCACGCAGGCGGGAAGCGCTCGCACGCGCCCGATCTCCGTCAGCGGCGTCGGCTTCGGCGAACCGCTCGGTGCGGGCGCCGGCGCGGGCGGGAGTGCGGCAAGTGCGACGACGATCGGGAGAACCAACAACATGGCGAGGCTCCGAAGACGCGGAGAGTGCGACTTCCGTCGGACCCGCGGGGTATCCTCGGTGCGAACTGTCGAACGACCGTCGCCGATGCCGATGCGGCGCGTCCTTGCCGCCCTCGCGATGGCCGTCGTTCTCGCCGGCTGTCGCGAGGTGCGAGTCAACCAGGTACGTTCCGGGACCACGCCCGTCGTGGGTCCCCGGGAAGTGGTCGTGGTACGGGACCGCCACACGCTCGAAGCGCTCGGGATCGCCGCGCAGCCGGACTTCCGGCACGAGTTCGCGGTCGTGCTGCTGATGGGGCCGCACAAGGAAACGGGCTGGAGCCAGATCGTCGAGTCGATCCGCGCCAACACCGACCGCGTCCGCATCGTCGCGTTCGAGCGCGCGCCGCTCGACGGCGGCGAGCCGGCGCCGAAGGAGTACCGGACCTACACGATTTGGATCGTCCCGAACGCGGTCTACCGGTCCGGCGCGCACGTCGACGTCGTCTCACCCTCCGGCGACGCGGTCACCTCGACGACGCTGCGCTAGATGGGCCCCGCGATCACCCTCGACGGCGCCGCGCTGCGGGCGAACGCTGCCGCGTTCGCGGCGCTCGGTGCGCCGGTCGCGGCGGTGCTGAAAAACGACGGCTACGGCTGGGGCGCGCGGCGGCTCGCCCGCGAGCTGGACGCGGTGGTCGAGTCGTACGTCGTCGCCGACGAGGACG
>JAFAMK010000218.1 GCA_019233415.1 Vulcanimicrobiota bacterium | reverse complement strand
ACGTACATCAAAGCGGCACCGAGCACGGTCTGGGACGCGATCACGAAACCCGAGTTCACGGCGCAGTACGGCTACGGCGGCGACGCCCACTACGACCTCAAGCCCGGCGGGCGCTTCCAGGTACGCGCGAACGAGGGGATGAAGGCGTTCGGCATGCCGGACATCATCCTCGACGGTGAAGTGCTCGAAGCCGATCCGCCGCACAAGCTCGTGCAGACGTGGCGGATGCTGATGGAGCAAGACCTCGCCGACGAAGGCTTCAGCCGGCTGACCTACGACCTCGAAGAGACGTCGCCCGGTGTGACGCGGCTGACGGTCACACACGACCTCACCGGCAAGCCGACACTCGCGATGCTCGTCTCGGGCGGAGCCGAGGACAAGGGCGCAGGCGGCGGCTGGTCCTTCGTGCTGGCGGCACTGAAGTCGCTGCTGGAAACCGGCAAACCGTTCTTGCACGGCGCACCGCAAGAATAAGCGCGCTCCCGTCACCCTGAGCTTGTCGAAGGGCCCTCGTCACGCGGAATGTGTCGAGGCCCTTCGTCATGCCGAGTCACGCCGAATTTGTCGAATGCCGCGTCCGGAGATACTCGGCGACTTCCGCACAGGCGGGATTGTTCGTGACCTCGACCGCGACTTCGGCCCAGCCGAGCGGGATGTTGTGATGTTCTTCGTCAGTCGCCGTCACGTCGGCGCCGGCTTCGACCAGCAGTTGCACCATGCGAAGGTCGCCGTTCCATGCGGCCGAGTGCAGCGCCGTGTGATATGAGCCCGCGTCCGATCGAGCGTTGACGTTCGCGCCGCGGGCGATCAGCCACTCGACCAGCGCGTGGTGCCCGAAGTCGACCGCACCCATGAAGAGAGCCGGGGATTCGATCAGGCTGAGATCGGCATCCAGCAGCGCTTCGAGCGTGCGGCGGTCGCCCAAGCGCGCGAACTCTTCCGGCTGTGCACTGATACCACGTGCGATCATGTGCCGGACTAGCGGTGTTCCCTTCGGTCCCATGCGGCTCATCGCGTCGATCGGCGTCGAGCCCCACCGGTCTTTCGTGTCCGTTGGCGCGCCAAGTTCGATCAGGCGGTCGATCGCGAACGGCGTGCGGGCGAAACTTAGGAACGAGCCGCGATTCGGCGCTGGCTCGGGAAGCGCCGACATGCCGCGCAAGAGCCGGTCGACGGCTTCGTCATCTGCGAGCAGCAACGCTTCGGGCAGGCCGACGCGTGCGCCACGGTCGAGCAGTTCGCGCGTTACGTCCGGCGTCTGCCGGTCTATCGACAGCATGAGCGGCGACCAAAGATCGTACTCGTCGTTCGTGCCGTCGACGTCGGCGGCGGATCGAAGGAGCAGGTCGATCATCTCCGGTCGTTTCGTCTCGATCGCGATGTGAAGCGCTTGCGGACGACCACCCCAAAACGGATGCGGGCCGACGGCGTTCACGAGCGTGGGATCGGCGGCGAGCGCGGCGCGCACGTCGTCGAGTCGCCCCGTTCCGACGGTGAGCAAGAATGCGCCGACCACCTCGTCGCGCGCGCGTTCTGCCGCGGTCGGTTCGACGACGGCATCGTGTCGGTTCTGCTCGTCGACGTGGCTCTTGAGCGCGCGCCAGCTTTCGAAGCCGTATTCGCGTGCGAGCGCGAACTGCGCGTCGGTCAGATGAGCCGACGGAGCCTCCTCGCGAAGCCGCTTCAGCCGTTGTTTGGCGGTTTTGCGGAGCCAATCCAGGCTCGGCCGCTCTGGCAGCGGTTGGGGCATACGAACCTTCTCTCTACGTGCGCCCGGCGTCCGCAAGTGACGGGCAGAAAGAAGGTAATGCACGAGGGCACGACAGGCGGGTTCAACCCTTTACGCGGACGGTGCGCTCCCTGATGAGCGACGCCAGCATAACCGGTCGTGCATCGTTCTGACAAGCCTCACTCGGATCAGTGGTGCAAGCAACCGCAAGGACCCTTGTCGGCAATTCCGGAAGATCGTGTACCATGCGGCGGTTCTCGGTAAAAGGCGTCCTGATCGGTGGCGTGGTCGACATCGTGTCGACGAATCTCTTTGCGATCCCCGTGGCGACGGTTGCTGTATTCTCGATCGCAAGGTCAACGCCATCGGCCGTCACTCATCAGGCGGCACTTATGGCTCTTATTGCGACGCCGCCGTACAAGGTAGCGACCTTCGTCACTGGCGCGAGCGCCTCGATCCTCGGCGGCTATGTCGCTGCTTGGCTGGCAAAACACGACGAGTTGCTAAACGGGGCCTTCTCCGCATACCTCTGCGTTGCGTTGGGCCTGATCGGGATGGTGACGGTGACGGCGAGCCCCGCGGACCGTCTGCTCGAAGTCGCGATGATGCCGCTCAGCCCTGCACTCGGCCTGTTCGGCGGCTATCTGAGACTTCGCCAAACGCGTCCGCTCCCACCGCAACCTGCGTGAGCCGCCGAACAGCTTCACTCGCAGCGAAGAAAGATCGTCGAGAGCCGCTGCCGTTTGCGTGACGGCGGCTCTCGGCACGATGGTTCAGACCGAGAGTTGGCAGTTGGAGCAGACGAGTAGGTACTGACTTCGGGTCGAGAAGACCATCGCCGCGAATGCGGCAAGGGCGATGGCGAGGATTCCGGCGCAGATCGCCGTGCCGGAGCCGATCGTGAACCAGGCGAGGAGCCCGATGCAGCCGATGAACGCGAGCGTGATTGCGACGAGGGCGAGGGCCCACGTCGCCCAGATTAGCGTGCGCCACTGCTGACACTGCGCGAGCTTGTCCGCAGTGCAGGGGCCTTGTGTGCCGACGACGCTCGGACTCGGCGCCGGCGCGTCCCCGTCCCCGTCCCCGTCGACGGGATCGTGGACGACTTGCGAGGTGTGGCGACGCTCCGACATCGCCACCAAGACCTCGGGAGGGATCTGATATTGGAATCCGGCCGAGTCGGTGTACGTGTACTGTTCCTGTCCCTGCGTGCCGGTCGCAGCGACCTGCCACCACGCGTTCGGACCGAGCGTCACCGTCGACGTTCGGCTCGCCGAGTCGTACCGCAGCTGATACGACAGGTTCGTCGGACCGCTGACGACGCCGCTATAGGTTGTGTCGGCGGCGAGATTCCACGGCGTCGGGATCGACGCCGACGCCTGACTGCCGTCGACGCCGCTGAGCACGATGCTGAACGCATCGTCGGTGCAGTGCGACGTGTCGGTTTGCGCGCACCAGGCCCCGTCAGGCTTGTACATGTTGACGTAGCCGGCCGTGGCGTTCGTCTCGAACGCATAGCCGCCGGGGCCGTTCTGCAGCGTATCCGCTGCGACGGAGCTGCGCAGCCGGCTCGCGGTGAACCGCGGCGCTCCTCTGCCGCGCCGAATCGTGATCGGCTTGAGGCTAGTCGACGTCACCTTGGCGGTGACGCCTTGTCGGGACACGACTCCTCCGGAGCACGCCGCCAACACGACGGCGCTCGAGCCGAGGAGCAGTCTCGATCGATTCAAGATCATTTCGCCTCCTCATCGAGAGGATGGTCGCAAGACGCGAGCGCTCACCCGAAGCGACCGCGTTCTCGCGCCCATAATAGCTCGGTCGTCATCTGTGCAACAGAACGACCGGCCTGTCTCTCGGCGAGGCTCGTATGTACCCGGACGACCCGACCGAGTAGACGGTTTCAGTATCGCACGGCCGAGCGCACCTGAAAAGAGGTCGCCTAGGGTTGCGCCCATCGTCCATACGCCGTCGGGTGGCGCGGTCGTCGAGCTTCGCGGCGGCAAGATCGTGTCGAGCGTTGCGAGTTGCACGGTGAGCCGCAAGAAGCAACTCCGTCACCGGTCGGCCAGAAATCGGTCGATCACGTTGCGCGTGATGCGTTCGACGTGTGGCTCGCCGTGCGCGAGCACGCGTGCCCAGTCGACGGTTGCCGCGGTGAAGATCGTTCCGTGGCCGAGCTTGCGAAGGCGCATGGCTGCACGTCCGCCGAGCACTTCACCGCCGTCGTCGGCGACCGGCCAGTTGGCGAGCGATGCCGTGGCGAGACTCGCGCCCTCGTCTTTTGCGGCGGTGCCGTCGCACTCGTAGCCGATGAGATGCTCCGCTTCGGCGAAACGCTGGCCGCGGCGGAGCGTGGTTCCGGCGAAGACCCAGTGGTCCGGATCGCGGACCGTGAAACCCGTGGGTGGGCGCTCACCGCCCCAGCGGCCGCCGCCGAAGCGGTAGCTCGTGCCCGTCAGCGCCTCTTCCGGATCGTCGTCCGACCATGTTCCGTCGCGCACGATCGCGTGGCGATCCGCCTCGTAGCGAACGCGAAACCACATCGTGTTCCCGCACAGGAAGGCCACGCTGCCGCCGCTTCGGACGAACGCGTCGACGGTCGTGCGCATCTCGCGCGTCCAGTATTCTTGATGGCCGAAGAAGAGCAACGCGCGCAAGTCGCGCGGCAGACGGCCGTGATGAAGATCGAGGTCCGTGCAGACGGCAGGCGCGTAGCCTTGGCGCTCCAGCCATGCCAACGCCGGAGCATCCCAGTGCGCGAACGTTTGGCGCGGCGAGGACGGGTCGTAGCGGTCGACGTGTCGCTCGTCCCAAAGCCGGCCGCCGTTTCCGCCGCCGGGCCGGTGCAGCGTCACGGCGCGCGCGCCGCTGTAGAGGCACTCGCCCTTCTCCCCTTCCCCCAGCGCGACGTTGTAGGCGTGATACGTGAAGAGCGGCAGGTTGACCGCGAGGTGCGCACGTTCCGACGGGACGACGAAAAGCGCGCGCGCCGTCCGGGCGTCCGGCGTCGTTGTGCGTTCGGCGCAATCCGGTATGAGGCACGCGGTGTACGCGCCGGGCGGCCATGTCGGCGAAGGACCGAACGCGAAGCGCGGCCACCGCCACGGGCGATCGACCGGGCCTATTGCACCGTCGCGCCCACGAAGCGACCCTGATGCCTGCGCACAGTGACGATGCGCTCCTTCGCGAACGAGCTCGACGCGAAAGCGAGGGAGGTCGGTCGCGACACACAGCACGAGCGGTGCGTCGGTAGAAACCGTGGTCTCTTCCGGATAGCCGGAAAGCATCAGGGCCCGGCGGTCGGAACGAGCACGAGCACTCGTTCGACGTCGGCGCCGACCACGCGCCGCTCGCGCAGCACCCACGGCAGGCCCGCTGCAGCGTGGAGCAACGCGCGGCGGGCAATGCGGTCGCGGCACGCCAGTCGCACGAGGTGCGCGGTCTCCCGACATGCGACTGCGAGCGGGCGGCGCAGCCATGACGTCCACAACTGGTTACGCGACACCAGAAAGCGGCGGAGCTCGTGGTCGCGTTCGGCGGGGGAGGGGTGATGGTGAACGACGACGTCCTCGCAGTAGACGATCGCATAGCCCGCATCGAGGAGGTCGATGGAGAGCAGCGACTCCTCCGCGCCGATGTGATACCGCCGGTGAAAGCCTCCGAGCCGAAGGAACAGGGAACGGCGCACGACCGACGCGCCTGCCATGAACGCGACGATCAGCCGCCCAGGCACGGTGTCGCGCGAAGGAAGCGTGCTTGCGGCCATCGCGGCACAGGCCGGGTCGAGGCGCTGTTCGGAGCCCACGAGAACGCGCGCGTTGAGCAGACCGACGTGCGGATTCGACTCCAGCACCTCGACGGCTCGGTCCAGCGAGCCCGGCGCCCACCAGCAGTCGTCGTCGCAGAACGCGACGTACGGCGTCGTCGCCAGCCGCGCGCCGAGATTTCGCGCGTAGGCTCCGTCGTTGCGGTCGAGCGTCAACAGGCGCACGGATGGAAACCGCGCCCTCGTCATCGCGCTCGTCGCATCGCCGGAGCCGTTGTCGACGACGACGACCGGTGCCAGGGGCGTCACGCGTTCGAGCGTCGTTGCGAGCGAGGTGGCGCGGTTCCGCGTCGCGATGACGACCGTTACCATGCCACGGCTTACTTCCGCAACGAAAAGACGATCAGGGCGACGACGGAGAGGCTCATCAGCGCAAACAGGGTCCAGACGAGGACGCGGCTGACCCAGGGCGTTCGGTGCCGGCCCATGACGCGCGGGTTCTCGGAGACGAGCAAGACCATCAGCAAGAGCGGCGGCGCGACGATGCCGTTGAGAACCGCCGCGTAGATGAGCAGTTTGAACGGCGGGACGGGTGCGAGGTTGATCAGGAGCCCCAACAGCGTCGATCCGACGATCACGCCGTAGAACGCGGGACGCTGCAGCGGATTGCCGCTGAGTCCGCGCGGCCAGTCGAATGCTCCCGCCAGCGCGTACGCCGACGAGCTCGCCATGACGGGAATCGCGAGAAAGCCGGCGCTGATGATGCCCAGCGCGAAGAGCACGAACGTCACCGGTCCCGCGAGCGGACGGAGCGCTTGTGCCGCCTGCGCGGCAGTCTCGATGTTCGTGACGCCGTGCGCGCCCAGCGTGAGGGCCGTGACGAGGATGATGAAATACATCAGGAGGTTGCAGACGAACATCCCGAAGGTGGTGTCCCAGCGCATCGCACCGACGTCGATGGCGTCGCGCGGCGGCCGCACGCCCTCGTGCGGAATCGCGTCCTGTTCGACGAGTTCCTCGACTTCTTCGCTGGCCTGCCAGAAGAACTCGTACGGCGAGATCGTCGTCCCCAGCACGCCGACGAACGTCACGAGGAAGTCCTTGTTGAACCGCACCACCGGTACGAACGTCGCGTGGAGCACCGCGCGCCAGTCGATCCGCAGCGGGACCGCCGCGGCGATGTAGACGAGCAGCGTCAGCCCGAGAAAACGCAGGTAGCCCGCATAATGGCGGTACGGGAGGAACGCCATCAGCGGCAGCATCACCGCGACGGCGATCCCCAGCCACACGGGATACGGGAGGTGCCACAGGAGCTGTCCACCCTGCGCCATGCCGCTGAGGTCGGCACCGATGTTGATCGTGTTCGTCGCGAGCTGCACGAAGACGATCGCAAGGACGATCGGCCTGGCGTAATGCCGGCGCAGGACCGCTGCGAGGCTCAGTCCGGTGACGAGACCGATACGGCCGCAAAGCTCCTGCGTCGCGGCCATCATCGGGAAGGTGAACAGCGCCGTCCATAGTTGCGCCAGGCCGAACTGTGCGCCGGCTTGCGCGTAGGTACCGATCGCCGACGGGTCGTCGTCGGAGGTGCCGGTGATGAAGCCCGGCCCGAGTCGCTTCCACGCGTTGCGCAGCAACTGAGCCGCATCCATAGGACCCTCGTCTTGCCCGAGCAGCATCGAAGCAAAACCACGGATCGCGAGGGCAGGCAAGCAGGTTTTCTCACGGCCCGGCTAGGGGCAACTCCGAAGCGTGCGCGTTCTCGGAATCAACGCTGTCTTTCACGACCCCTCCGCCGCGCTGATCGTCGACGGCACGATCGTCGCCGCGGCCGAAGAAGAACGCTTCACGCGCCGTAAGCACGGCAAACCGTGCGTGCCCTTCTCGACGTGGGAACTGCCCATTCAGTCGGCACGATGGTGCCTGGAGACGGCGGGCGTGCGGCCGGCGCAGCTCGACGCGGTCGCGTACTCGTACGATCCGGAGCTCGCACTGCAGACGGGCGGGGATTTGCTCGCGCACGAATACGAGGAGTTGCGCACGTTCTACGTGCGCCGCGCACCCGGCTTTCTCGCCGACGCGCTGCCCGGACTCGACCCCGCACGGCTGCGCTTCGTGCCGCACCACGTCGTGCACGCCGCCTCGGCCTATCTGGCGGGGCCGCACCGCACGTGCAGCGTCATCGTGCTCGACGGGCGCGGCGAGCGCGGCTCCTACCTCGCCGGCCGTGCGGTCGACGGCACCTTCGAGGTCTTCGAACGGCAGGAGCTGCCGCACTCGCTAGGCTTGCGCTACGAAGACCTCACCGTCCATCTCGGCTTTGCGCGCTCATCCGACGAGTACAAGGTCATGGCGCTGGCGGCGTACGGAACGCCGCGCTTCTTGCCGCAACTGCGCGAGCTGATCCATCCGGTCGAGGGCGGCTTCGTCGCGCCGCCGGTCGACTACGCGCGGTTCGCTCCGGCGCGCGCGAAAGACGGCGAGCTGCTCCCCGCGCACGCCGACCTCGCCGCGAGCGTGCAGCACCGGCTCCAAGAGCTGCTGCTCGCGCTCGCGGCACGGCTTCACGCCCGCACGGGTGACGACGCCCTCGTCATGGCAGGCGGCGTCGCGCTGAACTGCGTCGCGAACACGCACCTCGCCGAGAACGGTCCGTTCGCGCACGTCTGGGTGCAGCCGGCGGCCGGCGATGCCGGGACCGCGCTCGGCGCCGCGCTCTACGCCGCGCACGCGCTCGGCGACCGCGTCACGCCGATGGAGACGGCTGCACTGGGCCGATCGTGGGACGACGGCGCGCTCGCCGAGCGGCTCGCGACAATGCGCGTCGACTACCGGCACTGCGACGACGTCGCGGAGCGCGTCGCGGAGCTGCTCGCCGAGAACGCGATCGTCGCGTGGTTTCAAGGGCGCAGCGAGTTCGGTCCGCGCGCGCTGGGCCACCGCAGCCTGCTGGCGCATCCCGGACATGCCGACAACCTGCGGCGGCTGAACGACATCAAAGGGCGCGAGCAGTTCCGCCCCGTCGCGCCGATGGTCTTGGCCGAGCGCGCGCCGGCGATCTTCGAGGGACCGCTGCCGAGCCCGTATATGCTCTTCACGCACCGCGTCCGTGCGGAATGGCGCGAGCGGCTCGCCGCGGTGACCCACGTCGACGGAACCGCGCGCGTGCAGACGGTTGACGCGCGGCTGGAGCCGCTCGTCGCGCGCATGCTCGAAGCGTTCGAAACACGCACGGGTCTGCCGGTTGTCGTCAACACGAGCTTCAACACCGACGGCCGGCCGATGGTCGACGACCCACGCGATGCGCTCGAATGCTTCGGCTCGGCGCCGATCGACGCGCTGGCGATCGGCCCGTTCCTCCTCGCGCGTACGCCGCAGGTCGCGCTCTCGGCATGAACGCGGAGTACGACGTGGTCATTCCGACCATCGGACGACCGTCGCTGGATCGCCTGCTGCAGTCGTTGCGCGACGCGAAAGGGCCGCGTCCCCGACGCGTCTTCGTGATCGACGACCGGCGTGACACGACGTCACCGCTCGAGCTGCCGCGCGCGTTCGAGGACGTCTGCGTCCTCACGAGCGGCGGGCGGGGCCCGGCCGCGGCGCGCAACCGCGGACTGCGCGCGGCACGTGCACCGTGGGTCGTCTTTCTCGACGACGACGTCACGGTCGGCCGGACGTGGCGGCGCGACCTTGCGCACGACCTCGCGGCGGCCGGCGGTGCGGCCGCGTCGTATGGGTGCGTTTCGGTGCCGCTTCCCGGCGACCGGCGCCCGACCGACTGGGAACGCAACGTGCACGGCCTGGAGCACGCACGGTGGATCACCGCGGACTGCGCGCTGTGGCGCGAAGCGGCGCTCGCGGTCGGCGGCTTCGACGAACGGTTTCGCCGCGCGTATCGCGAGGATACCGACCTCGCGCTGCGCCTGGCGGCGCGCGGCGAGCGGCTCGTCCAAGGAAGGCGGCACGTCGAGCACCCGGTCCGCGCGGCCGGCCCGTGGATCAGCGTGCGCCTGCAGGCCGGCAACGCCGACGACGTGCTGATGGACGCGCTGCACGGCACGCGCTGGCGCGACGACGCGGGCGCGCCGCGCGGAAGCTACCTGCGCTATCCGCTCATCGTCGGCGCAGCCGCCGTCGCGCTCGTCGCCTCCGCCGTCTGGGCGGCTGCGACCGCGCGCTTCGCGTGGCGCCGCATCGCGCCGGGCCCGCGCACGCCGCGCGAGATCGCGACGATGACGGCGACGAGCGTCGTGATTCCCTTCGCGGCCGTGTATCACCGGGTGCGCGGGCGGCGCGCGGTGCGCCGTCTCGTGCGCCGCACGGCGGCGGTGCTCTTCGACCGCGACGGCACGCTCATCGACGACGTGCCCGTGCTCGGCGACCCCGCGCTCGTCGAGCCGATGCCCGGCGCGCACGCGGCGCTCGCGCGGCTGCGCGCCGCCGGCTGCGCCCTGGGCGTGATCACCAACCAGAGCGCGCTCGCCGAGCAGCGCTTCTCGCGCGACCAGCTCGCGCACGTGCACCGGCGCGTCGAGGAGCTCCTCGGGCGCTTCGACGTGTGGGCGGTCTGCGAGCACGGCGCCGACGCCGGGTGCACCTGCCGCAAGCCCGCGCCGGGATTGGTTCTCGAAGCGGCGCGGCGGCTGAAGGTCGCGCCGGGCGACTGCGTCGTCGTCGGCGACATCCTCTCCGACGTCGCCGCCGCGGCGGCGGCGGGCGCGCGCAGCATCCTCGTCCCCACTCCCGCGACGCGCGTCGACGAAGTCGAGCGCGCGCCGGTCGTCGCTCCCGATCTGGCCGCCGCCGCGGATTTGATCGTGCGCGGTGCCGTGTGATGCGCATTCTCGCCGTTCGCCAGGACAACAGCGGCGACGTGCTGCTGACGGGACCGGCGGTGCGCGCGCTCGCGCGCTCCGGTGACGTCTATTTCGCCTGCGGGCCGAACGGCGAGGCCGCGGCACGGCTCCTGCCCGGCGTCGCCGGCATCGTGCGGTTCACCGCGGAATGGATCGAAGGCGAGCCATTGCCGGTCGATTCGGCGGCGCTCGCGGCGACGGTCGCGGAGCTCGAAGCGCTCGCGATCGACGAAGCGGTCATCTTCACCTCGTTTCACCAGAGCCCGCTGCCGACGGCGCTCGTCCTGCGGCTTGCGGGCGTGGCGCGCATCCACGCGATCAGCGTCGACTATCCGGGCTCGCTGCTCGACACGCGCCTGCGCATCGACGACGACATCCACGAGGTCGAACGAGCGCTCGCGCTCGTGTGCGCCGCGGGCTTCGAGCCGGCAAGCGACGACGACCGCCGCTTGCGCGTGCTGCCGCTGCCGTCGACCGCGCATCTGGTGCAAGGCCGTTTCGTCGCCGTGCAGCCCGGCGCCACGGTGCCCGCGCGGCGGTGGCAGCCGGAGAAGATGCGCGCGCTCGTCGAGCGCCTGAGCGAACGGCGGCACGTCGTCGTCCTGGGTTCCGCGGCGGAGGCGGCGCTGACCGCGTTCGTCGCCGGCGGTTCCGGCGCGCTCGACCTCGCCGGAAAGACGACGTTCGCCGAGTTCGCGGGGCTCGTGGCGCGCGCCGACGCGCTGATCGTCGGCAACAGCGCGGGGATTC
>JAFAMK010000104.1 GCA_019233415.1 Vulcanimicrobiota bacterium | reverse complement strand
GCGCAGCTTGTCGGCGTTGAACTCGTCGCCGAAGCCGGTGCCGAGCGCGGTGATCATCGTCCGAATCTCTTCGTTCGAGAGCATCTTGTCGAGCCGCGCCTTCTCGACGTTGAGGATCTTGCCGCGCAGCGGCAGGATCGCTTGCGTATTCGGATCGCGACCGCCCTTCGCCGTTCCGCCGGCCGAGTCGCCCTCGACCAGGAACAGCTCGGAGAGCGCGGGGTCCTGCGTCTTGCAGTCGACCAGCTTGCCGGGCAGCCCGCTCCCTTCGAGCACGTTCTTGCGGCGCGTCAGGTCGCGCGCCTTCTTCGCGGCCTCGCGCGCGCGCTGCGCCTGCATGCACTTGTCGACGATCGCGCGCGCGTGCTTCGGGTTCTCTTCGAGGAAGAACTCGAGCCGCTCGGTGACGAGGCCGTTGACGATCGGACGAATCTTCGCGTTGCCGAGCTTGGTCTTCGTCTGCCCTTCGAACTGCGGCTCTTGGAGCTTCACCGAGACGATCGCGGTGAGCCCTTCCATGCAGTCGTCGGTCGAGAGGTTCGCGTCGGCGTCCTTGAGCATCCCGCGCTTGCGCGCGTACTCGTTGACCTTGCCGGAGACCGCGGTGCGGAAGCCGGTCAGGTGCATCCCGCCTTCGATCGTGTTGATGTTGTTGGCGTACGAGTAGACGACTTCGTTGTAGCCGTCCTGCCACTGGAACGCGCACTCGACGACGACGTCGTCGCGCTCGCCGTTGGTCGAGATGACCGGCGTCAGCGACTCCTTGTTCTCGTTGAGCCACTCCACGAACGAGACGATCCCGCCCTCGTACATGTAGCTGCGTTCTTTCGGCTCCTCGGGCCGCTCGTCGCGCAGCGCGATTGACAAGCCGCGGTTGAGGAACGCCAGCTCGCGCAGCCGGTTCTCCAGAATCTTCCACGAGAAGTCGAGCGTCTCGAACACCTCGTGGTCGGGCTTGAACCACTGGTACGTCCCGGTGCCCTCGGCGCGGCCGAGCTTCTTGAGCTTCTGCGTCGTCACGCCGCGCTCGAAGGCGATCTCGTACTGCCAGCCGTCGCGCTTGGTGCGCGTGACCATGCGCTCGGAGAGCGCGTTGACGACCGAGATGCCGACGCCGTGGAGCCCGCCCGAGACCTTGTAGCCGCCCTTGCCGAACTTCCCGCCCGCGTGGAGGATCGTCATCACGACCTCGACGGCCGGCAGCTTTTCCTCGGCGTGGATGTCGACCGGAATCCCGCGCCCGTCGTCCTCGACGGAAGCCGCGCCGTCCTTGTAGAGAATCACCGCGATGTTCTTCGCGTAGCCGGCGAGGGCTTCGTCGACCGCGTTGTCGACCGCCTCATAGACGAGCTGATGGAGCCCGCGCTCGGCGGTGTTGCCGATGTACATCCCCGGGCGCTTGCGAACAGCCTCGAGTCCTTTGAGGACCTCGATTTGTTCGCCGGTATAGTCCTGCATTCGACTTCTAGCATTCGCCACTGAGGGCGATTTTCACTTGAAGGCTTCGCTTTGCGAAGCCCTCCCCGGTCCTGAACGGACCGGGTCCGAATATGGAAGTTGAAGTGCTTTGACGATGCTGGAGCGCGTTACGTGGACACTTCGATTTCGCGCACGAACTCGTAGAGGTCGCCGAGCGCGTTCTTGCGGACCGCGGAGTCCAGTTCGAGCCGGTTCGGGTCGATCTTCGTCTGCAGCAGCACGAACGAACTCGCCAGCTTGCGCAGCCGCGCGCGGTCGAGCGGCTGCCGCAGCTTGTGCAGCTTTTGCGCCCGGAACAGCTCGTCCCACCACGCCTTGAGCAGGCTGCGCCGCGCCGCGTCGTACGCCTCCGCGGTCAGTCCGTCAACCAGCACAAGCACGTCTTCCGACGCAAGCCAAGGCGCCTCGAACAACAGCCGCTCACAAGCAAACCGCTGCCGCCGCTCCCCATCGTCCCGGCACGGCCGGCACATCCCCATCCCGGCATCGACCTGCCCCTCGCACAGCGCACAGAACGCCCCGCCGGCAGCCCGATGCGCCTTTCGGTTCCGCTCCACAGCCCGCCGCAGCCGCGCCAGCGCATCGTCCAGCGTCCGCGCCGCCGGCTCCCGCGGGGCATCCCCGGCCGCCCGCCGCGGCCCCCCCGGCCCGTCCGACGCCGCCACCGGCCGCCGCAGCTTCCCAACCCGAAACTTCAGCCGCACGAGGCCCCGCGTCTCGGGGAGCGCGCGCAGCCCCCGCACGATCTCCGGCTCCAGAAACGCCAACTGATGCGACCACGCCGAAGACGTGGTCAGTACGACGAGCACCTCGTCCCGCTCGATCGCCACCGGCTGCGCCGCCCGAGCGACATCCGCCCCAACCAACTCCGCCCAAGCCGCCCGCACGGCCACCAGCGGGTCAGACCCCACCCCCGGCTGCGGGCGCCACCCGTCGAGGACGGCGCCGAGCCTCAGCACGGCGGCGACCCGTCTGGCATCAGCACCGCGACACCGTCGCCGCGAGGATCGACCAGGTCGCGGCCGCGCCGACGTCGCGCGGCAGTTCGGTCGTCGTGAGAAACGCCTGCTCGAATCCACCGACGGCGCCGAGGAACCCGCCAGCGCGCTCGGCGTCCAGCTCGGAGAGCACATCGTCTAGCAACAGGATCGGCGCATCCCCCGTGCGGCTCCGCATGACGTCGTATTCGGCAACCTTGAGCGCGAGCACCGCCGTCCGCTGCTGCCCCTGCGAGCCGAACGCCGCCAGCGGCGTCCCGTCGACCAGCAACCGAAGATCATCGCGATGCGGCCCAATGAGCGTCGACCGCCGGCGCACTTCGCTCTCGACCGCGCCGGCCAGCGCCTCCGCAACATCCCCTTCCGGATTCGGCGCATACGTGACGCCAAGCCGCTCTCGCGTCCCGCGCCACCGCCCATAGATTTCCGCAGTCGCGGCCGCAACCTCATCAACGAACGCACGCCGCGCAGCGACCAACGCCGACGCAGGCCGCACCAACTCATCATTGTACGCCAGCAGCAGATCACGATCGGGCGCAATCGCCCCACGCAGCAACGCCGACTTCTGCGCGATGACTTTCTGATACAGCGCAAGATCGCGATAGTACGTCGGCGACAACTGCGCGAGCGCACCGTTCAAAAACGTCCGCCGAAGCGCCGGCCCACCCGACACGAGCTGCAAATCCGCTGGCACAAACGTCACGACACGCGTACGCCCAAGAAAGCGCGCGAACCCAACGGACCCGCCGTTCACCTCAAAGCTCTTGCGCGTCCCCGCCGGCGTCCGCCCGATCGTGCACCGCAACCGAATCGCCCCCACTGCGATCCGCGCCTCACCACCAATCTCCGCCCGCTCCGTCCCGCTCCGAATCAACTCGCTCTCACGATGCGCCCGAAACGACTTCCCGGTCGCGAGCATCGCCAGCGCTTCCAGCAGATTCGACTTCCCCTGCGCGTTCGGACCGACGAACACGTTGAGCCCCGCCTCGGGTGTGAAGTCGAGCGCAGCGTAGTTGCGGAAATCAGCGAGTCGAACGCGTTCCAGTCGCACGCCGCTTCAACCGGCGTGCAAGACCGCTCTGCACGTGTCGACGTAGTCGATGACGGTGTTTGCTTGCAGCGCCACGATGAGCAGCCCATATAGGAATAAGCCGGTCGTGGCTGCTCGCGCGAACCTCCTGTCTACGTACCGGCTTTTCGGAAACCGGCCCCAGAACACGCCCTCCGAACCGAACCACGTGCCGAACATCATGATCGTTACGCCAGCAAGCCACACGGCAGTAAAGGCTGACTGGACGTAGATCGTGCTGTCGCCAGAGCCTTTGTGCAGATT
>JAFAMK010000044.1 GCA_019233415.1 Vulcanimicrobiota bacterium | reverse complement strand
GCGACGCCGTCCTCGCGCAGCTCGGCGCCGAACGGCATGCGGTGCTCGTGCTTCACGCGAGTGCGCGGACCTCGACCTGCAGCGCGTCGACCGCGGCCGCGAGCTGCGCGGGATGGCGCGCGAGTGCGTCGTGCACGTCGCGCACCGACGCGGCGACGCGGAAGAAGCGAATCAGTGCGTCGCGCTGCGCCGGGTCGGGCGGCAGCGTCGGAAGGTCGTGTGCGCTCTCCGCGTAGCGCGCGAGGAATGTGTCGAGCACGCGCGCGGTCAGCGCGCGCATCGTCGCGCTGCGCTCGCCGTGACTGCCGGTCGCGTCGTACGCGCTGGCCGCGATCACCTCGCGCGTCACCGCGTCGAACGAACGCGCCAGCGACGCCACGTCCTTGAGCGGCGACGAGCGGTCTTCGCGCGCCTCGCCGAAGCCGACGAAGACCACTTTCCCTTCGACGAGCAGGATGCGGTGCAGCGTCAGCCGGCCGTGCGCGCGCGACGAGCCCGCGCCGATCCGGTCCGGCAGCGCGTCGAACACCGCCGCAACGCGGTCGCGCACCGCGACGACCCCTTCGACGCCGCCCGTGACCAGCGCGTCGAGGTCGGCGTAGGCGGCTTTGCGCCAGCCGGCGGGTTCATCCTCGCCGAGCGGATGCGTGCCGAAGCTCGGATCGCTGCCTTCGGTTGCGAGGGCGCGGTGCAGCGCGGCGAGGGTGTCGGCGACGTTCTCCGCACTGCGCATCAACCGCTCGTCGGCGGTTCCCGCGCGCAGCAGCTCGCGCAGCGAGCCTTCGAGGTCGCTCGGGTGCGCGATGTAGCGCTGCTCGGTCGCGACGACCCACGCTACGCCGGTGGTGTCGCTGACGACGGCGGTTCCGAGCAGCTCCGGCGCCTGCGCGAAACCGCGTTCGCGCAGGTGGCGCATGAACGCGACGGCGCTGTCGTCGACGCGTGGCATTTGGCGGTGCAGCGTGACGAGCCGTGCGTCGTCGAGGATCCAGCGGTCGGCGCCCGAGGCCGAACCGAGCCGCTGCGAGCTTGTCGGTTCCTGCACCGCCGGCCCTTCCCACGCGAACGTCAGACGACCCTCGTCGCGCAGTTCGAGCCCGGTGCGCATCGCGCGTTCGACCAGCAGCGCGGTCGCCGCGTCGGTGGCGGCGTCGACGACCCAGCCCTCGCGCGGCCCGCTCCGCGCACGCGCGACCGCGTCCTCGCGCACCGGCGCGTTCCACACGAAGCGCAGCGGAAGCGAGACGCGGCGCCCTCCGTCGCCGACGACGACGAACGCCAGCGACGGGTCGAGCGCGCCGGCGACGAAGGCTTCGCGCACGTGCCCGTGCTCGGACGCGCCGAGCGCGAGCGGGATGACGTCGCTGTCGATCAGCCCGCGGGCCCAGCGGTCGAACGTCAGCTCGTGGCGCGGCACGACGATCGTCGGCAGTTCGGGAAGCCCGCTCGAGCGGATCGGTGCGCCCGTCCCGCTCGGGTCGCGCACGAGCGCGAACCAGTAGAAGCCGTACGGCGCGAGCGTGACGGTGTACGGGCCGGTCGTGATCGGCGGAAACGCGGTCGAGCCGAGCATCTCGAACGGCGTGCGACCGGCGAACTGCGCGAGGTCGAGCTGCACCGCCTGCGCGGTGCGCGCCATGTTCGCGACGACGAGGAGCGTCTCGTCCTCGAACTCGCGCAGGTACGTCAGCACGCGGCGGTTCGCGGGATAGAGCAGCGTCAGCGTCCCGCGGCCGAACACCTTCGTCGCCTTGCGGACCGCGATGATGCGGCGCATCCAGTTCAGCAGCGAGGTCGTGGTGCGCGCCTGGCCTTCGACGTTGACCGCCGGAAAGCCGTAGGTCGGGTCGGTGACGGCGGGCGCGTAGAGCCGGACCGGCTCGGCCGACGAGAAGCCGCCGTTGCGGTCGGGCGACCACTGCATCGGCGTGCGCACGCCGTCGCGGTCCTTCAGGAACAAGTTGTCGCCCATCCCGATCTCGTCGCCGTAGTAGATCACCGGCGTTCCCGGCATCGACATGAGCAGGCCGTTCATCAGCTCGATACGGCGGCGGTCGTTCTCCAGCAGCGGCGCAAGACGGCGCCGAATTCCGACGTTGATCCGCATCCGCGGCTCGACCGCGTAGACCGCGTTCATCCGTTCGCGCTCGCGCTCGCTGACCATCTCCAGCGTCAACTCGTCGTGGTTGCGCAGGAACACCGCCCACTGACAGTTCTCGGGGATCGGCGGGGTCTGGCGCAGGATGTCGTGGACGGGATAGCGGTCTTCGTCGGCGACCGCCATGAACAGCCGCGGCATGAGCGGGAAGTGGAAGCACATGTGGCACTCGTCCCCCTCGCCGAAGTACGACGAGAGATCCTCGGGCCACTGATTCGCTTCCGCAAGAAAGATGAGCTGCGGAAACTCAGCTTCGACCACCGCGCGCAGAATCTTCACGATCGCGTGCGTCTCGGGAAGGTTCTCGTTGTTCGTCCCTTCGCGCTCGCACAGGTAGGGCACCGCGTCGAGCCGGAAGCCGTCCACGCCGACCTTGGCCCAGAAGCGCATCACGTCGCTGATCGCGCGCACGACGGCGGGGTTCTGAAAGTTCAGGTCCGGCTGGTGCGAGAAGAAGCGGTGCCAGTAGTACTGGCCCGCGACCGGGTCCCACGCCCAGTTCGACGTCTCGGTGTCGGTGAAGATGATCCGCGTGCCGCCGTACTTGCGGTCGTCGTCGGACCACACGTAGTACGCGCGCTCGGGCGAGTCGCGCGGCGCGGTGCGCGCCCGCTGGAACCACGGATGCTGGTCCGACGTGTGGTTGACGACCAGTTCCGCGATGACGCGAATCCCGCGGTCGTGCGCTTCGGCGACGAGCTTCTTCACGTCGTCGAGCGTCCCGTACGCCGGGTGGACCCCGGTGTAGTCGGCGATGTCGTAGCCGTCGTCGCGCAGCGGCGAGGGGAAGAAGGGGAGCAGCCAGAGCGCGGTGACGCCGAGTTCCGCGAGGTAGTCGAGCCGCGAGATCAGTCCGGCGACGTCGCCGATCCCGTCACCGTTCGCGTCCTGGAACGCCTTGACGTGCGTCTGGTAGACGATCGCGTCGCGATACCAGAGCCGGTCGTCGGACAGGCTCACGGCGTCTGCTGCGTAACTGCGGAGAGCGGCGTCGCGACGTGTTCGAGCGAACGGCGCTCGGCGTCGACGCCGAGAATCAGTTCGACGATCCCGCCGAGCATCATCAGCACCGCGCCGCCGATCCAGCCGGCCGCCAGCGCGTGCGGGTCCTTCGTCGCGATCAGCTGACCGTACACGATCGGCGCGACCGCGCCGCCGATCAGCGTTCCGACGGCGTAGACGAATGCGATCGCGGCCGCGCGCGTTTCGAGCGGGAAGACTTCGCTCACGGTGAGGTACGCCGCGCTCGCGCCGGCGCTGGCGAAGAAGAACATCACCGACCACCACGCGGCGATCGAGCCCGCGGTCAGCCCGCCGCGCAGGAACAGGATCGCGGTGGCGACGAGCAGCGCGCCGCTGAGCAGGTACGTCCCGGCGATCATCGCCCGGCGGCCGAACACGTCGAAGAAGTGGCCGAGGACGAGTGCGCCGAGGAAGTTCCCGATCGCGAACGGGATGATGTAGAGGCCGACGTCGCCCGGCGCGACGTGGAAGAACGTCGTGAGCGTCAGCCCCTGCGTGAAGAAGACGGCGTTGTAGAG
>JAFAMK010000355.1 GCA_019233415.1 Vulcanimicrobiota bacterium | reverse complement strand
TCGCCGCCGAGGACGAGCGGCGTGTTCTGCACGCCGTGCATGATCGTCGGCGCGCTGTAGTTGAGCGAGACCGTCGGCGGGATCGCGCCGCCGCCACCGAGCGTGTCGAAGGCCTGCCCGAGCCAGCCGAGATTCGTGTAGCCGAGCTTGTTGATCGTCGCCGTCGCCCAGTCGAACTTGCCGACCTCGTGGCTGGTGCGGTTGTCGTCGGCCGGCGGAATGCCGACGCCGAGCAGCACCGCGACCTTGCCTTGACCGTAGAGCGCGCGCAGCGCCGTCATGTTCGGGTGGAACGCAAACGTCGTCGCGCTGCTCGCCGGCGTCGTGTAGTTCGCATCGAACGCGGTGCCCGCGGTTTGAATGTCGGTCTCCAGAACGGCGAGCGTCCCCGCGCCGCCGGGGATCTGGCGCAGCCCCGAATAGACGCCGTACTGGCTGAGCGGAACGACGGTATTGAGCCCGTCGCAGCCGCCGTCTTGCAGGATCGCGACGAGCGTCATGTTCGCGGCGGCGTCGGCTTCGAGGCTGCGCAGGAACGCGGGAACCGCGAGCGTCGCCGCAGTTGCGCCGCACAGAAAGCGCCGGCGGGAGAAGAGCATTCAGTCGACCTCGTATTCCGGCGACGTCAGCACGATCCAGACCGCGCCGGGAATCTTCGTCGTCCCGTTCGCCAGGTAGTTCGTCAGCAGCGCCTGCAACGCGGGCGAGCCGCCGTCGGCGAGCGCGTCGAGCAGGTAGCCGGTGATCGCGCCGGGATCGGTGCCGCTGCCGGCGAGCGCGGCGAGGTTCGTCAGGTCGAGGTTCTGGTCGCACTTCGCGCACAGCGTGCTCGTGCGCGCCGCGTTGCCGAGCGAGACCGCATCGTTCCAGCGCGTCAGCAGGAGGCTGTTGGTGAGCAGTGACTCCTTGTCGCCGGGGCGGTAGAAGGAGAAGACGCTGGGCGGGTACCAGTGCTGCTCCTGCATCGCGCCAAGCACGTTGTAGAGCGTGCCGTACGGTTTCTGCATCGTCGTCGTGTACGGCGTCGCCGCCGCGCCGTTGAGCGCGCGGATCGCGTCGACGCCGTACTCGATCGGCTCTTTGACGACGGCGCCCTTTCCGGAGTAGAACTCGGGGTCGGCGGCGATCGCGGCCATCACCTTGGCGAGCTGGTCCGGCGCGCTCGCGTTCGCGTTCCACACCGCGACGATGCGCGAGATGTAGCCCGGCGACGGCGTCTCGGTCACGAAGCGCTGCAGCAGTTCCTTGACTTCGAACGGTGCGGTCGTCGGGTTGCCGACGAGCGAGGCGACGACCTTGTTGACGATCGTCTGATCGCCCGTGTCGGTGATCGTCTGGCCCATTACCGTGAACGGGCCCTTCGCGTGACGCGTCGGGAAGAAGCGCGTCGTGTCGAGCGTGCGCGGGTCGGCGGTCGGGCCCGGGTTCGGCGGCTCGACGCGCTGGAAACCGGTCAGTGCCTGCGCGACCTGCTTCACGTCGGCGTCGGTGTAGGTCTGGAGCGCGTTCCCCGAACCGTCGACGATCTGCGAGCCGTCGGGGTTGAGCTGCGTCGTCCCGAGCACGTAGAGCTGCATCAGCTCACGGCCGAAGTTCTCGTTCGGCGGATACTTCTGGACGTTGGAGCCGTCGTTATTGTTGTTGTCGAGCCACAGCAGCATCGCCGGCGTGACGGCGACGTCGGAGACGAGCTGCGCGAAGTTGCCGAGCGCGTCGGTCCGCACCGTCTCCTCGTACTGGATCATCGCCGCGGAACTGGCGACCTTGTCCTCGCTGACGGCGAAGTGCTCGAGCCAGTGCAGCGTCATCTTTTCTAGGAGCTGGCGCTTCGAGGCGATCTCGCGCTGGAGGATGCGCCGCTGCAGGATGTTGTCGGTCGTGTCGTAGTAGGCCGGCGGCGTGGAGCCGAAGAACGGCACCGGCTCGAGGTATGCGGCGAGCGCGGAGTCGTCGATGTTCGCGGGTGCGAGCTGCTGCGCGAGCCACGCGTTCACGCCGCCGCTGCGGTAGACCGCCGTCACGGCGGCGGGCGTGTCGGAGAAGCCGAACCGGCGCAGCAGATACTGCACGTCGTTGCGCTGCAGCAGTGTGCCGGGAAGCGACCGCATCGTCGGCAGCGTCCTGCGCAAACCGCTCGTGCCGAGCGATCCAGATGCGGGCGCGCGCGCGACTTGCGAGGGCTGCGCCATCGGCGAACCTTGCTGCGAGGCGACGCCGTCGACGACATCGGTCACCACGCGAAACGCACCGGTCTCGTAGCCGGTCGCGCCGTTCACGCGGAAGATGACGCGCGCCGCGCCGTTCGGAATCGCGACGTACGCGGCTTCGCCGACCGCGACCCACGCGCTGACCGGTGCGCCGGTCGGACCGACGAACGCGGCGACGAGCGCATCGCCCGGCGCGGTCTGCGCCTGTTTCGTGAGCGAGAACGCTTGCGCGCAACCGTTCGGCCCGACGTCGCGCCCGCACGGACCGAAGCCGCGCAGTTCGATCGTCCCGCTCGCCGTGATGCGCACGTAGCGGCCGCCTGCGACGTCGACGCCGGCGTCGTAGCCGTAGCCGCGCGGCGGTGTGGCCGCGCTCACAAACGTCGTCGCGAACGTCGACGGCGACGCGCACACCGGTGTCGTCGCCATCAGGCAAGCGAACGCTGCGAACGCGTAAACACGCATCATGGCGAGCGCATCGTAGCACGTGGTGTGATCTCGGTTCAGTGCGCTCGCGCACCTCTGCGGCCGAAGACGACGATAGATCATGCGCATCGGGTATCGTGTTGGCTTCGTTGTGTTGGTATCGCTGCTCTGCGCGTGCGGTGGCGGTGGCGGGAGCAGTCCTGCGCCGAGCGGCGGCGGACCGGCCGGCGGCGGCACGCCCACACCGGTCGGCGCGACGCCCACACCAACGCCGGTCGGCATGACGCCGACGCCGATTCCGACACCGACCCCGGTCGGTATGACGCCGACGCCGACACCGACTCCGACGCCGGTTCCGACGCCGACGCCATCGCCCACGCCGCGCGGCCGCGCGTACGGGCTGCCCCCGCCGACGCCGGTCGTGCAAAGCGCGTATACGATCGACTCGAACCCCCACGGCCTCGCGGTGTCGGTCGACGGCACGGCGATCGGGAACACGCCGCAGAACGCGACGCCCGCGTTCGCGGCGAAGGCGCACGTCATCACGATCGCGCCGTCGAGCGGCACGCCGTACACGGTCGCCGCGCCGCAGACCGCCAACGGCGCGCACGCAGTCTTCTACAACCAGCAGCTCGACACGGCGGGAAAGATCGCGTCGATCGCCAGCTCCTCCGTGCAGCGGCGCACGGCGTCGGTGCAGCATCCGTTCCCCGGCGT
>JAFAMK010000238.1 GCA_019233415.1 Vulcanimicrobiota bacterium | reverse complement strand
CCCACGGAAGGGCCCGATCGCGCGCCAGTGGAGAACGTTGCGCAGCGCGGCCGGATCGGCCGCGGCGGGCGCCGCCGGCGCCGGAGCTCCAAGAGCGAACAGCGCGCACGCGGAGAGCAGCGCGGAGCCGAAACGAGAGCACAGCATTACGGCCGGGCTTCCGCACCTGACGAGGGAAATGCTGCCACGAACGCGGCATGGTCTTTTTCGGTTTGGCCGGCGTAGGCGTCGGCGAAGGCGACGAGCGCGTCGTCGAAGGCGGTGCCACGGCCCAGGTATGCGCCGGTCAGGCGCGGCTCGCCGGTGCGCGCGTGGGCGCGCGCGAGCGCCCAGCCGCAGTGCGCAGCGTAGTCGGCCAGCGCGTCGGCGTCGAACGCGGTCGGGTCGATGCGCGCCTTCATGTCGCGGAACTGGCGCACGTACAGGTTGCGGCCGTCGATGTCGGCCCAGCCCAGCAGCGGATCGCTCGCGGCCTGCACCATCCGTTCGCCCGCGACGACGCGCTGGCCGTGTGACGCGAACGGCTGCGGGCCGAGATACGGTTCGAGCGCGGATGCGCGCGCCTCTTTGACCTGCAGCAGCAGCTCGGCACCGCGGTCGTCCGCGAGCAGCGCGAGCGCGCACCACGTACCGACGCTGCCGACGCCGACCACTTTGCGCGCGACGTCGACGAGCGTGAAGCGGTCGAGCAGCATCCGTGCGTCGAAGCGCAGCGACTCGCGGTACTGCTCGAGCACGCGCCGCGCGTATTCGGAATGATCGTCGACGCCGGGGATGTGCTCGAGCAATGGCGGATCGTCGACGAAACGCGGCCGGCCGTCGACGACCGCCGTGATCTTGGGCAGCAGGTTCAGCGCGGTGTTGCGCTCCGCGTCGCGCGCGGCGCGCTCCCAGGTGCGCACGGCGTGCGGGTCGAGTGCGGCGCGCACCACGCCGGCGATGTCGATCGTCGCGTACCACACGTCGAGCGGCGTCATCTCGGCGTATTCGCGCGTGCGCTCCCGGTAGGTCGAGAGCGCGAGCCGCAGCGCGGTCTCCGCAGGGGCAGCGGTCACGCCGGCGCCGCGCGCGCAGAGCAGAATACTCGCCGCGAGTCGCTTGACGTCCCACTCCCACGGGCCTTGCGCCGTCTCGTCGAAGTCGTTGACGTCGAAGACGAGCCGCCGCTCGGGCGAGGCGTAGCCGCCGAAGTTCGCCAGGTGCGCGTCGCCGCAGAGCTGCGCGAGGACACCGGTCGTCGGCGTGCCGGCGAGATCGGACGCCATGACCGCCGCGGCGCCGCGGTAGAACGCGTACGGCGAGGCCGACATGCGCGCGATGCGCAGCGGCACGAGGTCGGGGATCAGCGTCGCGAACAGCGCGCGCAGCATCCCGACCGGGTCGCGGTCGGGCTTCGGCGTCCACTCGCCGTGCGCCGAGCGCGGGCACGCGGTGCGCAGCGCCTTCCCGTCGGGCTTCGTCGTTTCGGGCGTCGTCATCACACGATCGTCCCCGCAAGCAGTTCGTGCGCTTCCTCGCGCAAGCCGTGGTACGCGTCCCACGTCTCGGCGACGAGGAACGCCGCACCGGTCGCGATCGCAAACGTGCCGACCGTCGCGACGAACAGGCCGATCTCGGTGATGATCGGCGCGATCTCGCCGCGGCTGACGAGCGCCGCGATCCCGCCGCCGAGCAGTTCGGAGAACGTGCCGATCGCGAACGACGCGACCGCGACGTAGAACGAGGTCAGCGCGCGGTTCAGCATCAGCGTGCGCCGCGCGACGCGCAGAAGCGCGCGCTCCCGGTCGGGCGCCTCCGGCGTCTTCGCGAGCGTCCGCGTGCGGTCGACGGCGCGCGCGAAGCGGTTCGAGGTCGAGAGGACGAGCACAGAGGACGCGTTCGTCAGCAGTGCCGGGGCGGCGATGAAGGTCAGCAGTTGGAAGGCGTTCTGCGTGTCGATCGGCATCCGTGCTTCGTTCGCCTTCGCCGGCGCCGCCGCCCGGTGCAACGGGGCTGGACGGTGCCGACGGTCAGCTCGCGTCGGCTCCGGTCCCGATCAGCGTGGCGAACTGAGCTTGTCGCGCAGGTAGAGCCGGTTCATCGCGGTCAGCTCGGCGATCGCGCCCGCGTCGTGCTCGGGGTCGAGCGACTTCATCGTCTTCATGTTCTGCAGGAGGACGACGGCCACGTCGTCGATCTGTGCGCCGAGGCTCGGGTCGCGCTGCGTCAGCTTGGCGATGATGTGGCGGCGAAACGCTTCGTGGAACGCGTTGCGCCGCGCCATCCCGTCGGGACGCGCGTCGAGCAGGCAGACGACCGCGGGCGACTCGTCGCGCAGCGCGACGAGCGAGGTCAGCAGTGTGTCGGCGAAGGCGTCGGTCGTCAGCGCGCCGGGACGCGCGTCGATCGCTGCGAACGCTTCGTCGATCATCTCGCCGTAGCGCTGCATGAGCGCGTCCGCCAGCGCGTCCTTGTTCGGGAAGAAGCGGTAGAGTGAGCCGATCGGCGCGCCGGCGCGCGATGCGATCTCGGCCATCGTCGCCGCCTCGAAGCCGCGCTCCGCGAACACGTCGGCCCCGGCCCGCAACAGCTCAGCGACCCGCTGCTTGCCAGGTCGGCGCTGCGGGACGAGGGCGGTGCGGGCAGGGGGCGGGGCGCTCTTTTCTGGGGTCATTCCTCTTCCTAGAACGTATCGTACACGAGCCGAGTCTCAAATTATTAGGGCGCAACCCGCACGAATTTGAGGGTGTCCTCAAGTTACATGTTTGAGGACATGCTCGCCTATCAACCTGGGGCCCTGCTGAAGGGTTCCTTCGCCGAGCTCCTCGCCGCCGATCTCGACGACGACGCCCGGGAGTTCTTCGCGCACATGGCCGCCGACGTCGAGACGGTCTCGGGCACCGCCTGGCCGTCCCACCCGGGCGACCTGACCCGCACCATCCTGACCGCGCTGGCCGCGGGGCCGGCCGCGCGCCCGGCCGCCTGGCGGCAGCTCTACGTCGAGACCGCCGCGCTCGTCGGCGGCTGCATCCCCGAGGCCGCGCCGGTGGAGGACCGCCCGTCGGTCGTCCGCGCACTGGGCCGGCTGCGCCAGTTCCTTGCCGAGAACGCCGATATCGCGGACGCGCTCGCCGTCGAGGAGCTGGAGCGCGGGATGTTCGGTCGCGGAGCCGGAGCCTAGGCTACCATGGCGGCGGCAAACCCGGCGGCCGCCGGGCGCCTCGACGTCACGGAGCGCGGCCTGCGCCTCGTGCTGATCGTCGCGGGCGTGATGATGGCCGCGCTCATGCAGACGCTCGACACGACGATCACCAACGTCGCGCTTCCGAACATCCAGGGCAACCTCGGCGCGAGCCAGGACGAGGGGACGTGGGTCGTGACCGCCTACACGATCGCCGCGATCATCGTCATTCCGCTGACGCCGTGGCTGCAAGGCCGGTTCGGCCGCAAGAACTACTTCCTGACGTCGATCGTCGGCTTCACGATCGCGTCGATGATCTGCGGCTCGTCGGGAAGCTTGAACGAACTCGTCGCCGCGCGCGCCGTGCAGGGCGCCTTCGGCGGCGGGCTGCTCGCGACGTCGCAGTCGATCCTGCGCGACACGTTTGCGCCGAAGCAACTCGGGCTCAGCCAAGGCATCTTCGCGATCGGCGCGGTGATGGGACCGGCGCTCGGGCCGCCGCTGGGCGGCTTCCTCGTCGACAACGCGTCCTGGAACTGGGCCTTCGAGATCAACATCGTCCCCGGCGTGCTGGCGACGGTGATTCTGTTTCTGCTGCTGCGCGATCCCGACCCGAAGCGCTCGCTGCCGGTCGACGTTCCCGGTGTCGCGCTGCTCACCGTGACGCTCGCGACGCTGCAATACGTGCTGACCGAGGGCGAGCGCAACTCGTGGTTCTCCGACCCGGTGATCGCCGCGAACGGCGCCGTCTTCGTGCTCGGCTTCGTCGCGTTCGTCGCGTGGGAACTGTTCGGCACGAAGACGCCGGTCGTCGACCTGCGCATCCTCGGGAGCCGCAGCGTCATCGCCGGGACGGTGCTCTCGATGGTGATCGGAATCGCCGGCCTGGGCTCCGCGTACACGATCCCGCAGCTCACGCAAGGTCCATTGGGTTTCTCGCCGACCGAGAGCGGGCTCTTGTTCCTCGTGCGCGCGCTGCCGATCTTGCTCGTCACGCTCCCGCTCGTCTTCCTGGCGGCGCGGATCGACACGCGGTTCCTGGTCGCGTTCGGCTTCCTCGTCCTCGCGATCTCGAACGACGTGCTCGGCTACGCGACGACCTCCGACTCGTCGTTCGGCACGTTCGTCTTCCCGCTGATCCTCTCGGGGATCGGGATCGTGACGCTCTACATCCCGCTCTCGATCGCCGTCCTCGGCACGACGACTCCCGAGCAAGGCCCGAAGGCGAGCGCGTTCATGAACCTCGCCCTCCAACTCGGCGGCTCGGTCGGCGTCGCCGCGCTGACGTTCTTCGTCGACCAGCGCGAAGCGTTCCACTCGACGATCCTCGGCGGCACGATGACCCTCGCGAACGTCAACGTCCGCGCGCTCACCGGCACAGTACTCGGCAATGCCGGCGCGCGCGTCGCCGAACTCGCGCACCTGGTCGACACGCAGTCCACCGTGCTCTCGTACGCCGACTCGGCGTTCCTGATCGGCGTCCTGTGCGTCGCGAGTATCCCGCTGGTGTTCTTGCTCCGGCGTCCGCGGCGCGCTGCCCCCGCGGTTCGCAAGCCGGTGGAAATCTCGGAGTAGCGCGCTCACGGCGGGACCGGTGCGTCGAGCGCGAGCACGCGCGGCGTGATGAAGAAGACGACCTCGTCGCGGTTGTGCGAGGTCTGCCGGTTGCGGAAGAAGCCCCCGAGGACCGGCAAGTCGCCGAGCAGCGGAAACTTCGTCACCGTCGCCGAGTCGACGTCCTGAAACAGGCCGCCCAGAACGATCGTCTCCCCGTCACGCACGCGCAAGACCGCGTCGACCTTGCGGTTCGCAACGATCGGAAAGCTGCTGTTGAACCCGATGATCTGGCTGTACTCGGGATGAAGCTCGGCCGTGATCGTCCCGTCAGCCCCGATCGTCGGCGTGACGCGCAGCCGCACGCCGACGTCGATCGTCTGCACGCTCGGAAAGCCCGTCTGCTGGTTCACCGTCACGACCGGATACTGCTCGCCGACCAGCAGCGACGCCTCACGGTTGTTGAGCGTCGCGATCCGCGGTTGCGCAAGAATCGACGCCCGCCCGTGCTGGATCAGCGTGTCGATCTGCGCGTTCACGGCCACCCCACTCCGCGTAATCGCATACGGAAACTGCCCCAGCGCCCCAGCCCCGTATCCCGTCCCACCGAACTGCACCCCGACGTTCGTCGTGTCGTCAACCGGCTGTACGTCGGCAACCCGAACCTCGATCATCACTTGCCGCCCTGGCGCGTCGAGCTGTCCCAACAACGCCCGAGCCGCAGCCCGCTGTTCGGCACTCCCGCTGACGACGACGACGTTCTGCCGATCATCGGCGAGCACCGCGCCGTCGGGCAGCGCCCCGCGCAGCAGCTTCACCGCATCGCTCGCCCGAACGTTGTGAAGCGGCATCGACTCGCTGGTCGCAAACCGCCGGTTCAGCGCCGCAGCCTCCCCGACAACGACGAACGCCGCCTCCCGGTGCACCTGCAACCCATACGCACTTGCCAGCGCCGCCAACGCCTCGTCGAACGTAACGTCGGTCAACCGAACCGTGACCCGCTCGGCGCGCAGCGATCCGTCCGCCACCACGTTCTCTCCCGAGCGAACGCCAAGGAGCCGAATCACGTCCCGAAGCGACGCATCCCGCGCCTCGAGCGTGAACCGGTCCGCTTCAGCGCCGACCGGCAACACAATCGACACGAACGCGAACAGCGCGAGGAGCGCCGCGCAGAGGAGAGCGCCGCTACGGGGCATCGGTGGCATGGGGAACGCGGGTGGCGATGCGGAGCGCCGTGCCGTTCGCGAGCCGTATCGTGCCGGCGTCGATCGCGACGACGATCGTGCCGTCGATGCGGTCGCCGACTGCAACGACGCGCGTCGTTCCGTGCAGTTCGACGAGCGCGACGGGACGTGTCCCCGTGACGACCGCCGTAAGACGAGGCGGAGGCGGAGTCGCGCGCGGGGGCTGCGGCGTCGGCGGCTCCGACGAACGCGCCAAGGACGGCGGTAGGGTTGGGTATGCCGGCGGCGCGGTGGCGTGCGGCAGCACGGCGTCTGGCGGCCCCGAGAATGGATCACGATGGACGACGACGACGGCGGTCGGGTCGGATGTCCTAGCCGCCATTGCCGGCGGATGCGGAGGCTGCGGCCTGCCCGCCGTTCCGCCGGCGATGAACGGCGACGTGACGAACGCGCCGGTAAACGCCGCGAATGCCGCACCCGCCACGATGGTTCGACTAGCGCGGTCGAGCGCGAACATCGGAAAGCCGGTGGACGACGACGTGCAGCGACGCGGTTAGCGCCGAGGTGGTCGCGGCGGACCCGGCACGGGCGATCGCCGTAAGATCGACCGAAGCGAGGACCGGACCGTTCGAGAGCGCGGCGAGCGTATCGAGTAGATCTGCGTATCGGCCTTCGGCCGTGACGTCCAGCCCAATCGTTTCGAAGGGTTGCGTGGCGGCTATTGCTTGACGCGCGTCGCTCGCGACGATCGCGCGGATGGCCGTGTGGTGCCGTGCAGCAGTGTCCGCTGCTTCGCGCACGAACATTGCGACGAGCCGCGCGCGGTCGGCATGTAGGTTCGGACCGGCTGCGTTGCGCATGAGATGCGCTCGCTCGGCAACGAGCGCCGGTTCGGTGAGGCGTATCCGCTCGTCCGCACCGAGCAGATCGGCGAGCCGCGCGCCCTCGGCGAGAGCGGCGTCGATGCGGCCCTCGCCCGAGCGGAAGACCACGACGTAGCCGGCCAGGACGATCAGAACGGCGGTGAATCGGACGAGTCGAGCGGCGCTCATCGGTGCGGTTCTACCTCGATCGCGTAGCCGACGCCATGTCGGGTCGGGTCTTCTCGCGCCGTGACGAGCCGCGGTGCTCCATATCCGGGCAGCGTCGCAAGACGCGATAGCATCGTGCCGATCGTTGCGAGTCGTCGGCCGCGGCCTTCGAGCGCAAGCGTACCGCGGTCGGCACGCAGGGCGGAGAGCCACACGCCGTCCGGCATCCGATCGCCAAGTGCGGCGATCGTGCGTGCAGCCGACGGGCCGGAGCGCCGTAACGCCGCGATGTGAGCGCCGAGGTCACGAAGGCGGGCGACGTCGGCCTCGAGCGCGCGGACGCGGCTGACGTCAGGCTCGATCGCTGCAACGCCATGTGCGTAGACTGCACCCGCATCCACGGCAGCGCGCAACCGGACGGTTTGCACCGCCCACAGAACGGCGACGAGCACGACGGCCGCGACGACGGCGACGATGGGAACGCGCATCGCCGGCGCGACCACCGGAGGCGTGATGCCGAGCCGACGTTCCAGCCAACGCGGCGCGTAGTCGATCCGCGTCATGCAGCGGTCGCCCAAAGCGCAAGACCATACGCCAGGCTCCAGTCGGGTGACGCGGCCCGAACGACGTCTGCCGGCAGACCGTCCGGTGCATCGGCGGCGAGGGCAGCGAGACGGACGGGGATTGCGACGGCGCGTTCGAGCGCGTCGGCGAACCCCGCGAGGCGGGCACCGTTGCCCGTGAGGGCAATCGCACGCAGGTCGGTGCGGGCATTCGCGCGATGCTCGATCAGGGCCGAGGCGAGGTCGTTCACCAGCGCGTCGCACGCGTATTCGCCGGCGCCGGCGAGGCCGACGGTGCGCTTGCGCGCTTCCGCGGTACCCTCGTCGACGCCGAGCGCGGCGACGATCGCCGCGGTGATCGCGCGGCCGCCGACGGCGAATGTCCGCGTGATCGGAACCGGATCGCCGGGCAGGATCAGGGCGGTCACGCGCTGACCGACGTCGATGATCGCATCCGCGTTCGGAAGGGCACGGAGCAGCGCGAACGCCGCGTCGTCGATCGCGACCGGTCGCAAGCCGGCGCGGCGCGCGGCGCGCAACCGGCCCTCGAGCGCGGTGCGGCGAGCGATCCCGATCGCGCACCGGTCGTCGTCGAGCGGGACGACGCGCACCGATGCCTCGCGCAGCGGATACCCGATGAAGCGCGCCGCTTCGAAGCGCGCCGCGCGCACGCGCTCGCCGCCGCGGAGCGCGGGGAACGCCGCCGCGCGGAGGAGCGCGTCCGGCGCCGTCAGCGCGAGGACGCAACGACGCTCGCGTGTGCCGAGTTCCTCGCGTGCTTCGGCGACCGCGAAGGCGGGATCGTCGCCGGTCGGGCGCGCCGCGACCGCGAGCAGACGGACTGCTCCGGCGCGGTCGCGCTCGACCAGGGCGACGCGGGTGCGCGCTGCGCCGACGTCGACGCCGAGGGGAAGGGTCGTGCGTCGAGTCATGTGAGCGTCACCCGCGGCGCGACTGCGGCCACGAAGGTTCCCGCAGCGAGGAACGGGCCGAAGCAGAGCGCGTCGCTGCGTCGCGCGTGCCCGCCGGCGAGCAGCCACGACGCGTACGCCCCGCCGAGCACGAACGCCGTTCCGACCGCGAGTGACCCGCCAACCGGGCCGAACCCGGTCCCGATCGCGATCCCGAGCTTCACGTCGCCCAGGCCGAGCCCACGCCCGCGCGTCGCCGCGTGCAGCGCGAGAAGGCCACCACCGACGAGCAACGCCCCGAAGAATGCGCCGGTCGCATTGCCCGTCGCTGCGGCGAGCCCGAGCGCGAGGAGCGCGACCGACCGCGTGAGCGCATCGGGGATCAGTCCGGTCCGCGCATCGATCAACGCCGCCACGAGCGTTCCGGCGAGCACGACCACAACCGACGGCGTTGTCGTCATTGTGCCCTCGTCGCACGACGTTGTGTGCGCGCCGCGAGCCGTGCTGCCAGTCGCGCATAACGCATGTCGTGGGCGAGCACGGCGGCCGCATCGAGGTCGTGCGAAGCCGCACGGAGGCGCCCGAGCCGCACGGCGGCCAACGCGCGGTCGACGAGGAGCGCCGCGACGAGCGGGGCGTCGTGCATCGCCGCGTCCTGCCGGGCGTTCCGTAGCGCGTTCGTGGCGACGGCGAAGGCGCGCGCGTCGTCGCTGGGGTGGTGGCGTAAAAGCAAGAAGAACGCGAGCCGGTCGGCTGCGACTGCCGAATGCTGGTCGAACGCCGCGGCCCGCGCGTAAGACCGCACCGCGCCATCGACGTCGCCGGCGCGCAAGAAATCGTCGCCGCGCGTGACGAGCGCCGAGGCAACGTTTGCGCGGAAGAGGAACGCCGCGCACGTCAGAGCCGTACCCGCGAGTGCGAGCCGTCGCAGTCGCGAAACCGGTTTCGGCGTCACGAGCGCCCTCACGCGAGCATTCCGTAGTAAACGGCGAGTGCGAGCATCAACGTACCGGCGATGACAGCCGGTGTGTGCGACGCGGCGACGTGGCGTAGGGCTCCAGCGACGCGGCTGCCGAGTGCGCCGACGGCGATAGCGGGTGCGGCGTGGCCGCAGGCGAATGCGGCCAGCAAGGCGGCGCCGCCGGTGACCTGCCCGCCCCCTGCGGTGAGACCAGCGATTCCGGCGACGATCGGCGTGCAGCACGGCGAGACGATGAGCGCACTCGATGCGCCGAGCAGAAACGTCGCACCGCCACCGACGCGAACGCGTGTGTCGCCACATACGGCGTGCGTATCGCCCCGCAGCAGGGTGACGATCCCTGCGGCGCCGAGCGCAACCGCCAGCAGCGTGTAGACGGCCGAGGAGGCGGACCAGAAGAAGCCGACAAGACCCGCGCCGAGGCCCAGCACAACGTATGCGCCGACGAGCCCCGCGGTGAACAGCCCGACGATCCGCCACGGTGTGCGCGACGCGTTCGCCAGCGCGGCGACGGCGACGTAGCGGGGAGCCGCGCACGGACCGATGCTGGTGACGATGCCGGCGGCGAGAGCCAGCGGATAGGCCAGCGGCGAGCGCGTTGCGACGGCGTGTAGGGTGGCATCGATGGCGTCGGTCACGGGGCGGCCTCCAGGCCCTCGCCGGCGACGTATTGGATTTTCGTTGCGGTGCAGCTGGTTCCGCAGGTCGTGCCGCTCGTGCCGCCGGTGAGCGGGAGCTTCGCGAGCGTCGAGCCGACGTGGACGCCGGGGCAGACGATCGTGTAGCTTGCGGGGCTTCCGTTCGAAGCGAGATTCGTCGTGAGGATGTAGGCGCCGCTGCCGCCCTGCGCCGCCGGGTCGCGCGGCGTGTTGTTCAGGTACGTCACGCCGTTCGCGGTGAGCAGCGCCGGTGCGACGGAGACGCTCGACGCCGTCGGATAGACTTGGTTGTCGGCGTAGTAGAGCTCGAGCGCCGTCGCAATCGCGCGTAGGTTCGACTCGCACGCCGCAGTCTGTGCCTGCGAGCGGGCGTTGACGAAGTTCGGGATCAGAATCGCCGCCAAGATCGCGATGATCGCCACGACGATCATCAGCTCGATCAGTGTGAACCCTTGTTCGCTCCTGCGCTTCGTGCGCTCGTCCATAGCCGTCTCCCCAGCCTCCTCTGAGGATTGGAGTGCCCTATGGCATCGAATCCTATTCCGTGAAACTTTCTCGCCGATCGCATCGTACTGCGGGCATGCTCAGCCCCGCAGACGCATTCATCGCCGTGGCAAACGCGACCGCAGCGATCGTCGAGAAGGCCCCGCCGTACGTCACCTACCACGTGCGCGGCACCTTCCACGCCGCCGGTGAAGGGACGGCCGACCGGACCGTCACCGTGCGAACCGACGACGGCCTGTCGATCGTCCACGACGATGCGAGCGGGAAGGACGAGTTGCGGCCGCCGTTCCCGGCCTCACCCGCGTTCGACGCGCTCTCGAGTTTCACGCTGAACGGCCAGATCACGATCAGCAACGGAAAAGGCCCGCACCACGACGGCGACATGCGGATCACGAACGTGCACCCGCTGCACTATGAAAGCGTCGCGAGCCGCGCCGACGCGGTCTCGCGCAGCATCAAGGGCTACGTCGTCACGTATGCCGACGACGCGACGCCGGCGCTCGGGCATATCCACCTCGAACGAAACGCCGCGATGCACGACCGGAAGTGGCTGCGCGACGTCTGGTACGACCCGGCGACGCTCCTCCCGTCACGGATCGTCTGGGGCGGCGAGAACGACTTCACGCTCGACACGCACTACCAGATCGTCGCCGACCACTGGCTGCTGAGCACGATCACCGCGAGCGAGATCGTCCACGCACCGTTCTGGCTCGGCCGCATGAGCATCTTCATCAGCGGCAACTACGACGGCTACCAGTTCAGCGACGTCGCCCCCGATCCGCGCCTCGCGCCGAACGGCGCGACCGCGGCGGTGGCTACTCCGGCGCCGGCGCCATCGCCGTAGGCGTCACTCCGGCAGCGACAGCCGCACCGGATCGCTGCCGTCCGCGAAGTGCAGCACAATTTCGCCTTCCGGTGTGCGGACCACGGAGACCGGCACGGCGCCGTTCGTGTGGCCGTTCGTGCCGGCGTGCGCTGGGGCGGGTTTGCGGCGGGCGAAGCGTTCGCGCAGGCCGGCGAGGGCCACGTAGACGACCGGGACGACAAACAGGTTCAGCACGGTCGAGAGTATCATGCCGCCGAAGACCG
>JAFAMK010000113.1 GCA_019233415.1 Vulcanimicrobiota bacterium | reverse complement strand
GACGGCGAGATCGTCGAAGGCGCCGCGACCGTCGACGAGTCGGCGATCACCGGCGAATCGGCGCCGGTCATCCGCGAGGCCGGCGGCGACCGCTCGTCGGTCACCGGCGGAACGCGCGTCCTCTCCGACCGCATCGTCTACGTCGTGCGCGCGAACCCCGGCGAGTCGTTCCTCGACCGGATGATCTCGCTGGTCGAGGGCGCGCAGCGCCAGAAGACGCCGAACGAGATCGCGCTCTCGATCCTGCTCGCCGGGCTGACGATCATCTTCGTCATCGCGGTCGCGACGCTCGCCCCGTTCTCGATCTACGCCGGCGCAGTGCCGAGCGTCGTCGTGCTGATCGCGCTGCTGGTTTGCCTGATCCCGACCACGATCGGCGGGCTGCTGAGCGCGATCGGGATCGCCGGGATGGACCGCGTGCTGCAGCGCAACGTGCTCGCGATGTCGGGCCGCGCGGTCGAAGCCGCCGGCGACGTCGACACGCTGCTGCTCGACAAGACGGGGACGATCACGCTCGGCAACCGCCAGGCGACCGAGATCGTCCCCGCGCCCGGCGTCGACGCCGCGGTCGCGTTCCGCGCCGCGTACTTCGCCTCGCTGGCCGACGAGACGCCGGAGGGCCGTTCGATCGTGCTCCTCGCGGGTGAGAAGGGCGCCCTTCGACAAGCGCAGGGTGACGGGACGGTAGAGGCATTGCCGGCGGGCTCGACGTTCGTGCCGTTCAGCGCGTACACGCGCATGTCGGGTGTGGACTATGCAGACGGCGCGAAACTCCGCAAGGGCGCGCCCGACGCAATTCGCGCCTGGGTCGCGCAGGGCACCGACAACCCTGTCATCCTGAGCTTGTCGAAGGGCGACGTGCTGAACGCCGAGGTCGAGCGCGTCGCGCGCGCGGGCGGGACGCCGCTGCTGCTCGCGGACGAAAAACGCGTGCTCGGGATGATCGCGCTGCGCGACATCCTCAAGCCGAACACGCGCGTGCGCTTCGACCGCCTGCGCGCGATGGGGATTCGCACGGTGATGATCACCGGCGACAACCCGCTCACCGCGAGCGCGATCGCGAAGGAAGCCGGCGTCGACGACTTCCTCGCCGAGGCGACGCCCGAGACGAAGATGGCGCTGATCAAGCGCGAGCAGGGCGAAGGCCGGCTCGTCGCGATGACCGGCGACGGCACGAACGACGCGCCCGCGCTCGCGCAAGCCGACGTCGGCGTCGCGATGAACAGCGGGACGCAGGCGGCCAAAGAGGCGGCCAACATGGTCGACCTCGACTCGGATCCGACGAAGCTGATCGAGATCGTCGAGATCGGCAAGCAGCTGCTCATGACGCGCGGCTCGCTGACGACCTTCTCGATCGCGAACGACGTCGCGAAGTACTTTGCGATCCTGCCGGCGATGTTCACCGCGGCGTATCCCGCGATGAACGCGCTCAACGTGATGCACCTGGCAACCTCGCAGAGCGCGATCCTCTCGGCGATCATCTTCAACGCGCTGATCATCGTCGCGCTGATCCCGCTCGCGCTGCGCGGCGTCGCCTACCGCCCGCGCGGCGCCGACGCGGTGCTACGCGAGAACGTCCTGATCTACGGCCTCGGCGGGATCATCGTCCCGTTCGTCGGGATCAAGGCGATCGACCTGATTCTGGTGGCCCTCCACCTGACCGGAGCGAAATAGTCATGGCAACCACGAAACAGGTGCGCGAGAGCACCGTCCGCCATCTCGTCACCTCGGTGCTCTACACGGTTGTCACCGTGATCGCGCTGGGCCTGATCTACCCCGTGGTGATCTGGGGAATCGGAACGCTGCTGTTCCACCACCAAGCCGAAGGCTCGCTGATCGTCGACGCCAAGGGCACCGTGATCGGGTCCGAGCTGGTCGGCCAGAACTTCACCAAGCCCCAGTATTTCCAGGGCCGTCCGTCGGCCGCGGGCAAGGGCTACGACCCGACCCAGACCGGCGGCACGAACTTCGGCCCGACCAGCAAGAAGCTCATCGACGGGACGAAGAGCGCGATCGCCGCGCTCGAGAAGGCGAACCCCGACGCGACGGGACCGATCCCGATGGACCTGGTGACCTCGAGCGCGAGCGGGATCGACCCCGACATCTCGCCCGAAGGAGCCTACTACCAGGCGCCGCGCGTCGCGAAGGCGCGCGGCCTCGCGCTCGACACCGTGCGCGCGCTCGTCGCCGCGCACACCACGCCGCGCCAGTTCGGCCTTCTGGGCGAACCGCGCGTGAACGTCCTCGAGCTGAACCGCGCGCTCGACGCGCAAGGAGCCCCCGGCAAACCGTGACCATCGTTCGTGTCTTCATCGCGGCAGCGCTCCTCGCGCTGCCGTCGGTAGCGCTCGCGCAGACGGCGCCATCTCCAACTCCCGCGCCCTCGGCCTCGCCTGCGCCGGCCGCGACGCCGAACGCGATCGGCGCCGCGTTCGGCGCGAACGACCCGTGCACGTCGCTCTCGGCGATTGTCAGCCGGCCGACGGTGACGAACTCGGTCTGCACCGTGCGGCCGAACCACGTCGAGATCGAGACCGGCTACCAGAACACGACCGCCGACGGCGGCGGCAGCACCGTCGCGTACCCGCAGACGGCGATCCGCATCGGCACGACGATCCCGGCGCTCGAGTTCGACATCGCGCCGCCGTCGATCAACCGCAGCAGCAGCGGCGGCGTCGCGACGACCGGGACGACCGACGTGGGTGCCGGGCTGAAGTACGTCTTTGGCTACTCGCCCAAGGCGTCGTGGGGCGGCCAGGTGTTTTTCACCGAGCCGACCGGCACGAACGGCTTTTCGTCGAACGGCACGAACGCGACCTACGCGCTGCAGGGCAGCTACACGCTCAACTCGGTGTTCTCGCTCGCCGGAGGTGTGCAGGACCTCTCGATCGCCAACAACGGGAATCGCTACACGTCGATCGTCCCGTCGCTCGTGCTGAGCGCCTCGCTGCCGAACGGGAACGGCCTCTACGCGGAGGCGTCGGAGTTCACCCGGGCGCTCGGGCCGGGGACGCCGACCCGCACGCAGTTCATCGTCGGCGCGCTGCGCGACGTCGGGCAGCGGTTGCAGGTCGACGTCGAAGGCGGCTGGTCCCCGACGGTCTCGACCGGCAAGTACCGCTACGTCGGGTTTGGACTGAGCTACTACTTCTAGAGCTTCTCGGTCGAATCGCCCTCGCGCGGCGCGAGCACGAGCAGCTCGCGCGCGCCGGCGGCGAGCGCGCGCACCGCGAACGACTTCTTCCCGAAGAAGCCGCGCCGCGTGCGCGGCGACTCGACGGTCAGCACGTCGCCGGCGGCGAGACCGCTGACGATCCGGACCGCGGCGTCCGGCGCCGATTCGGCGGCGAACGTTCCTTGAAACGCGTGCGTCGTGCGCGTGAGCACCTCGATCGCGGCGCGCGTCGCGTCGTCGTCGTTCGTCGTCACCGTGACGACGCGCAGGTCGACGTCGAGCCGGCGCGCGAGCCGGCCGGCGCGCTTGATCAGCGCCGCGTCACGCTCGCGCGGTGCGACGGCGAGCACGATCCGCGCGAACGGCCGCTCGCGTTTGCGCTGCGAGCGCGCGCGCAGCATCTCGCGCACCGCGAGTTCGCGCAGCGCGGCGAGGTTCTCGGTGCGGAAGAAGTTGCCGAGCGCGGCGTCGATCCGCGCCGCCGGATAGATCTTCCCCTCGCGCAGGCGCTGGCGCAGCACGTCGGGCGTGACGTCGACGAAGACGACTTCGTCGGCGAACTCCAGGACGCTGTCGGGAAGCGTCTCGCGCACGCGCGTCCCGGTGAGCCGCTCGACCGCGTCGCCGACCCCGTCGAAGTGCTGGACGTTGAGCGTCGTCAGCACGTCGATCCCGCTACGCAGCACGGCGATCACGTCGTCGTAGCGCTTCGCGCGTGCGCCCGCGCCGAGGTTCGTGTGGGCCAGTTCGTCGATCAGCGCGACCTGCGGATGGCGTTTCAGCAGCGCGTCGAGGTCGATCTCGCCGTTCGGCAGGCGTGCGAGCTGTTCGATCCCGACCAGCTTCTCGGCGGTCTCGGCGCGCCCGTGCGTCTCGACCAGCGCGGCGACGACGTCGACGCCCTCGTCGACGAGCTGGTGCGCGCGGTCCAGCATCGCGTAGGTCTTCCCGCTGCCCGCGACCGAGCCGAGGTAGATCGTCAGCTTGCCGTAGCCGATCCGCAGCCGGTCGCCGAGCGCGAAGCCGTACGGGTGCCGCGCGCCCTCCGACGCGACCGAGGCCGTCCCGGCCGGGTCGGCGACGAGCAGGTCGCGGTCGAGCGGCTGCGCGAGGATCTTCTCGGCGAGCTGCGTGCGCGGCACGATGATGAGCGACGCGCGCACCGCGCGCAGGTCTCCGCGCGCAAGGCCGGCCGGCGGCGGGATCACGCCGCCGTCGGCGCGCAGCGTCGCATCGGCGAAGCGCCGCTCGTCGGGCACGGTGTCGAGCGCGGTCGCTTCCAGCGCGAGGTCGAGCGCGTCGGCGAACGCGGCCGCGCGGCGCAGGAACGCCTCGGGGTCGGCGGTGCCGACGACGACCGCGAGCGCGATCGAGACCTTGCTCGGCGCGATGACGGGCATGGTCAGGTCGTCGACGACGCGCAGCAGCAGCTCGCGCATCATGGCGAGGTTCTTCGGCTGGAAGATGCCGGCCGCGGCGCGTTCGACGTCGTCGTCGCGCACGATGCGCCCGGTCCGCAGCCGCGACTCCAGCACGGACGGCGCGACGTCGAGCGCGATCACGCGGTCGGCCTTGCGCAAGAACGCGATCGGGACCAGCTCGCGGACCGGGTAG
>JAFAMK010000221.1 GCA_019233415.1 Vulcanimicrobiota bacterium | reverse complement strand
CGCGAGCGCGAGGAGGTCGCCTGGATCTCGTTCGCCGGCCTCCCCGACAGCCCCGACCGCGCGCTCGCCGAGCGTTACTTGCCCCACGGCGCGGGCTCCGTGTTCATGTTCGGGCTGCGCGGCGGACGCGCGGCGGCCCGCGCGTTCATCGAAGCGCTCGAACTCTGGAGCCATCTCGCGAACCTCGGCGACGCGAAGAGCCTGGTGATCCATCCCGCCTCGACGACACATCAGCAGCTCTCGGAAGACGAACTGCGTCTCGCAGGGGTCGGCCCCGAAGGCGTGCGGCTCTCGGTCGGGCTCGAGGACGTCGACGACCTGATCTGGGACCTCGAACGTGGGCTCGCCGCCGCGCGCGCCGTTGCCGTGACGAGCGAGGTCGGCGCGTGATCCTAACGACTCCCACCGAACGGCGCGCACTGCTCGACCGCTCGCGCACGGTCGCGATGGTCGGCGCGTCGCCGAACCACGCGCGCCCGAGCTACTTCGTCTTCTCCTACCTGCGCACGCACGGCAAGCTCGACGTCACCCCGATCAACCCGACGATCACGGAAATCGACGGCATTCGCGCCTACCCGACCCTCGCTGCCTACGCCGCCGAACGCGGCGCGCCCGACATCGTGGACGTCTTCCGCAAACCGGACGACGCACCGTCGGTCGTCCGCGACGCGATCGCCGCCGGCGCGAAAGCCATCTGGTTCCAATACGGCGTCATCAACGACGAAGCGATCCGCATCGCCGACGACGCGGGCCTCGACGTCGTCGTCGACCGCTGCATCAAAGTCGAATCCGCCCGCTTCGACGGCGGCCTCGCCGTCGCCGGCGTCAACACCGGCCTCCTCACCGCAAAACGCCGCGTGCGCTAGACGATTGCGGCGGCGATGCTTTCGCGGGGTGGTAGTCGGAGGGTGTCGGTGCGTTGGCCGAGGTACGCGTGGGCGGCTTCGATTGAGAGCAGTGTCATGTCGCTGAAGCCGAAGGTGCGTAGCAGTGGTTCGATTTCTTCTGGGGTGAGGCGGGTGAGGAGCGGCTCTCCGAGTTCTGCGACGCGGCGTGCGAGTTTTTCGCTTCCGCCGGGGGGTGTGTAGGTGAAGGCGATCTCGCTGGTGCGTGGGAGGGCTGCTACGTAGCGGAAGACGGCGTCGACTGCGGGGCGGGTTAGGTAGACCATGACGCCGAGCCAGGAGAAAAATGCGGGTGCGGTTGGGTCGAAGCCGGCGGTGGTGAGGCCGTGGGCTAGGGAGGCTTGTTCGAAGTCGATTGGGGCGTAGGTGACGTTTGGCGGGATGGTGATCGCGTGGTGGGCGAGGCGGGCGCGTTTGTCGGATTGGGTCGCGGGGGCGTCGACTTCGAAGATGTGGAGCCCGTCGGTCCACGGGGGTTGGCGGTAGGCGAAGGTTTCGTAGCCGGCGCCGACGATGACGCATTGGCGGACGCCGCGCGCGATCGCGGCGCGTAGGCGTTCTTCGGCGAAGGCGCTACGGACGAGGACGTGGCCGCGCAGTGCGATGCGCGCGGGGTCGGTGCGGCTGTCGGGGTCGTGTTCCGCCAAGTAGCGCGCGGCGTCGCCGAAGAGCGTCAGCGAGACGGGATCGTCGATGACCCATGGTTCCGCATCGACGATGCGGTGCAGTGCCCGGAGCGTGCCGACGCCGAGCGCGGTGTGGCTGATCCCGTTCATGCGTGCGCGGTTTGATCGCTCCCGGATGCTCGCGTTACGGCGTCGCGCGCGCCAGGGTCCCATCGTCGTAGCGAACCGCGTCGACGCTGCAGGTGATCTTCGCCGGCGGTCCGGCGTCGCTCAGCTCGGCGAGGTTGATCTTGTCGAGCGTCTGTCCCGGCTCGAGCCGCGTCTGCGCGATGTTCGTGCGCGTCGCGTTGACGTCGCCGAACGCGTCGTAGAATGCGAAGCGCACGCGCACCGCGCTGACCGCGCGGTCGCCGGTGTTGACGAGGCGCAGCGCGTGATGAACGAGCGTGAGCCCGTCGGTTCCGCGCCCGTCGGAGTAGCAGCCGTCGATGCGGATGGGGCCGGGTTGGCCGGCGACCTCGGTCGGGATCGGATGGGCGGCCGAGAGGTGAAGGTCGTTGTTCGGCGTGGGCAGGACGGTCGACGCGACGCGCGCGGCGGCGTGCGAGTCGGCGAGTGACGCGGCGGGCAGCACAAAGAGCGCCGCAAGTGCGGAAACGGCAATGACGATAGGACGCACGTCTCTCTCCGTGAGCGAGGGGGTGCTCGGAGAACGCAGCCGTTCGCGCGTTCGTTCGCATCCGGC
>JAFAMK010000039.1 GCA_019233415.1 Vulcanimicrobiota bacterium | reverse complement strand
GACGAGTGCGCGTTGCGCGTCGAGCCGGCGGTCCGCGTTGCGCGCGATGCTCCCGGTCCACGGCAGCCGCGTCTCGACGCGCCGCAGCCGCGCCAGCCGCCGTTCCACCGCGGCCGCGTCGCGCGCGGCGAGCGCGCGTTCGAGCCGCGGCGCGGTCGCGAAGAGCGCGCGCAGGTCGAGCCAGATCGGCGAGAGCACGAGCGGCGCGCGGTGCGCGCGCAGCGCGTCGATCTGCTTGCGCGCGGTCGCCGGTTCGAAGATGCCGAAGACGTGCGCGACGTCGTAGCCGCGCGGGTCGGGCGCGTCGCTCGCGACGAGCGTCGCCTCGACGCCCAGCTCGCGCAGCGCCGTCGCGGTGCGCTCGGCGTGCACGAGGTCGCCGCCCGGCTTGGCCGGCGCGTCGGGCCGCACGACCAGCAGGGCCTTCACGGCTGCGTCGCGACCGCGTGCAGCACGTCGAGCGTCTGCGCGGTGCAGCGCTCCCACGAGAACGTCGCCGCGCGCGCCGGTCCGCGCGCCGCCAGCGCCGCGCGCGTCGCATCGTCGGCGAGCAGCGCGCGCATCGCCTCGGCCCATGCGCCGGCGTCGTGCGCGTCGTCGACCCATGCCGCGGCGTCGCCGCCGACTTCCGGCAGCGCACCCGCGCGCGCGGCGAGCGCCGGCGCGCCGCACGCCATCGCCTCCAGCAGCGGAAACCCGAACCCTTCGTAGGTCGACGGCACCGCGACGAGCGCCGCACCGCGGTACAGCGCGGCGAGTGTCGCGTCGTCGCGCGCTTCGATGACGACCGCACCGGGCGGAAGCGCCGGCGGCCGCCGCGTGAACGCGAGCGTCACGTCGCCGCCGGGGAACGCGCGCGCGAACCCGTCGATCAGCGTCCCGGTATTCTTGCGCTCGTCGTGCGCGCCGACGTGCAGCACGTAGCGCTTCCCGCGCAGCGCCGCCGGCAGGCCGTCGTCCGAGACCGTCCCCGCCGCGAAGACCGGGTCGGCGGCGAGCGGCGTCACGACGATTCGGGCCGCGTCGACCCCCAACCACTTCTCGACCTCGCTCGCGGTGAAGCGCGACTGCACGAGGATCCGGCGCGCCGTGCTCGCCGTCAGCACGAACGGGTTCTGCTCGGTCGCGCGCCGTCTCGCGTCGGCGGCGGGATACGCGAACGGCGCCGCGTCGTGCACCGTCGCGACCGACGGCACGTCGGTCCGCAGAGACGTGCCGTTCCACGGGAACCACACCATGTCCGCGTCGCGCGGGAGGCGGCGCGCCACCGCGATCTCGGCCGGCTCGGCGCCGAGCGCGCGCGCGAGCGCGGTGCGGTTCGGGAAGAGGTCGCGCACGACGAACGTCCAGCGGAAGCGCGGATCGCGCAGCGCGCGCGACAGGACGGCGCGCGCGTAGCGGCCGATCCCGCGGTCGTCGCGCGTGAGGTTGTGCGCGTCGACCGCGACGTGGACAAGGCTCACCCGCGCCCGTTGGGACACTTCGGGAGCAGCGTGAGGCCTTGCGAGTTCGAGTGGGTCAGGATGTACTGGATCAGCGGCGGATACGTCGAGACGTCCGCGCCGGGAGGCGGCGTCTGCAGCGGGATCTCGAACTCGCCCTTCTTCAGGTTGGTGTCGGACCAGGGGTCGTTCTGCTCGCCGTTCGGATAGATCCACGGGTACGGGAAGCGCGCCGACTCCTGGTGCCCGTCGGGGAACGTCACCTTCGCCGACATCGGCTCGTACGCCGTGCCGTTGCGGTACGTCGGCGCCGCGTACGGCTCGAAGTCGACGAATCCGCACGGCGTGTTCGCATTGACGGCGCCGTTTCCGGTTCCGGTGTCGCCGCTCCCGTTCGCCCCGTTCGCGCCGCCGGCGCCGGGCGCGTTCCCCGCGCCGTTGCCGGTCGACGAACCCGTCCCCGCGCCGGCGGCGTTCGGGTTCGCGTAGTGCCCGGTCGCCGCTTTCGCGATCGCCTTGTGCGCGCCGCCGCCGTGCTCGCGCGCGGGCCGCCCCTTCGCGCGCCCCGCGACCTGCTGCACCGGCGCGGGCGTGCTATGCGGCGGTGGTGTGATGCCCGGCGGCGGGGTCGGCGGGGGCGTCGGCCGTGGGGTCGGGGTTGGCTTCGGCGTCGGACGCGGAGTCGGCGACGGACGCGCCGTCTCGAACACGATCTGCTCCGCGACCGCGTCCTTCTCGGTGTCGCGCGGGGGCGCGGGCGCGTGCAGAAATCCCAAGATGACCTCGTGCAGCGCGATCGCGAGCGCGAACGCGACGACGAGGCGGTCGCGGTTGCGCCGGAAGTCGATCACCATATACGCACTTCGTCAGAACGAAAGAGCCACCCGGGAGGTTCGACTCGCTATAGCTCGTCGAACCACGGCATGACCCGCGTACGACGCGGGTCAGCCTCACGCACGTCGAACCACGGCATGACCCGCGTACGACGCGGGTCAGCCTCGCGCGTGCTCCTAGTTCGACGGGTACGTGCCGTAGTTGCGGTAGTACCAGCTGCGGTACTGGTCCTCGGTTGGATAGTAGCCGTAGCGGTGGTAGAAGTACGAGCGGTACGACGCCTGGCGGTGAGCCTGCTCGCGCTGCTCTTCGCGCTTCTGGCGGACCTTGTGATTGTAGTTCGTGATGAGGAGTGCGGCCGCCGCGCCACCGATCAGGATGTTCCGCGTGCTCGCCGCCCCGTTGGCCAGCGCGGGAGCGACCGCTCCGAAGGTCATCGTCGCGGCGAGCGCCGCCGCTGTCAGCGTCTTAGCGTTCATAGCGTCTCCAGTCTTCCCCGAATGAGGAAATGAGTCACGAGAAGGAACGAGCCGCGCAGAAGCCAGGGTTCCCAGCCGCGGATGATCGCCCTCGCAGGCCCCTCGGAGGCGAGCGCGAAGCCGCCGAGCCGTGACCGTGCAGATCGAATCGCTGATCCGAGCGATCCCCGACTTCCCGATCCCCGGCATCCTGTTCCGGGACATCACGCCGCTGCTCGCCGACCCGGCGGGCTTCAAGGAGACGATCGACCTCTTCGTCGACCGCTTCCGTGACGCCAAGGTCGAGGCGGTCGTCGGGATCGAGGCCCGCGGCTACATGCTCGGCGCACCGGTTGCCTACGCGCTGGGCGCCGGCTTCGTCCCGGTCCGCAAGCCAGGCAAGCTCCCGGGCGAGAAGCTCAGCGAGCAGTACGCGCTCGAGTACGGGACCAACACGCTGGAAATCCACGCCGACGCCGTCGGCCACGGCCACCGGGTCCTCGTCGTCGACGACCTCCTCGCGACCGGCGGCACGATCGCCGCGACCCTGCGCCTGCTCGAAAAACTAGGTGCGAACGTGGTGGGAACCGCCGTCCTGATCGAGCTTGCCGCCCTCAACGGCCGCGACGCCCTCAAGGGCGTGGAGCTGACCAGCTTCATCACGTACTAGAATCCCGACGGTCTAGCCGACCGAACCCTTTGCATCCGGCCGCGGGTCTCCGGTAGGATAAGGGTTCTAGCTATGACCGTTGCCGATCTCGTCGACAAGGTTCGTCAGTACGACCCCTCGCTGGACGGGGCGTGGCTGGCGCGCGTCTACGAGGTCGCGGACCGGGCGCACGAGGGGCAGCGGCGGGCGTCGGGCGAGTCGTACATCGCGCACCCGCTGGCGGTCGCCGACATCCTGGCCGACCTCGAGATGGACCGCGCGACGATCGCGGCGGCGCTGCTGCACGACGTCGTCGAGGACACCGTCCTCACCAACGAGCAGGTCGCCGAGGAGTTCGGAGCCGAGATCGCGGCCCTGGTCGACGGTGTCACCAAGCTGACGCGCATTCCGTACCAGTCGAAAGAGGACGCGCAGGTCGAGAACCTGCGCAAGATGTTCCTCGCGATGGCGAAAGACATTCGCGTCATCATCGTCAAGCTCGCCGACCGTCTGCACAACATGCGCACGCTCGCGAGCCTCCCCCCGGCGAAGCAGCAGGCGATCGCGCGCGAGACGATCGAGATCTACGCGCCGATCGCGCACCGCCTGGGCATCTGGCGCGTCAAGTGGGACCTCGAAGACCTCTCGCTGCGCTACCTCGACCCCGACGCCTACCGCGAGATCGCCGAGCGGGTCGCGAAGAAGCGCGGCGAGCGCGAGCAAGCCGTCGCGCGCGTCATCGTGGAGATCAAGGCCGAGTTCGAGAAGATCGGGATCACCGGCGACGTCACCGGCCGCCCCAAGCACTTCTACTCGATCCACAAGAAGATGCTCAAGGGCCGCGACTTCTCGACGATCTACGACCTCACGGCCGTGCGCGTCATCGTCGAC
>JAFAMK010000012.1 GCA_019233415.1 Vulcanimicrobiota bacterium | reverse complement strand
GCCGGCTACATCGTGAGCGGCGACGGCGTGCGGACGAACGTCGAGGGCGTGTTCGTCGCCGGCGACGTCTACGACATCCGCTACAAGCAGGCGGTGACGGCGGCGGGCTCGGGCTGCAAGGCCGCGCTCGACGTCGAGAAGTATCTCGAAGCCCTCGAATCGCACGCACCCGCGGTCGCGGCGCACCACTGATGGCCGACTTGCGGCTCGACGGCACCGACGCCGGCGTCGCGACCCCGCCGAATTACCCGCACGCGATCGACATCTTCCGGCGCCTCGACGGGCTCGAGGCGCTCGGCATGATGCAGCGCGGCGAGGTCCCGGTCACCAACATCACGCGCTGGATGAACTTCTCGCTCGAAACGGTCGAGCGCGGGCACGTCGTGTTCGGCATGGTGCCGCACGAGGAGCTCTACAACCTGATCGGCTCGGTGCACGGCGGGATCATCACGACGCTGATGGACAACGCGCTGGGCTGCTCCGTGCAGTCGCTGCTGCCGGCCGGACAGGTCGCGACGACGATGGACCTGCACACGCGCTTCCACCGGCCCGTCACCGCCGCGACCGGGAAGGTCTTCGCCAACGCGCGCGTCGTGCATGCCGGCCGGCGCACGTCGACCTCCGAGGCGCACTTGGTCGACGCGAACGGAACGGTCTACGCGACCGGAACGTCCACGCTGATGATCCTCGTCGACCAGCCGAACCGCTAGCTGACTGGCCGGCTCAGCGCCGGTAGAAGACCGTGACGCGCGGGTTCTGCGGGTCGTTTCGCGGATCGACGTCGACCGCGACGACGTGGCTCGGGTCGATGTTGAGGTGCTGCAGGTACTCGGCGAGCGAGCTTTGGTCTTCGCTCTGACCGTTGTTGCGGTCGACGTCGGCGATCGTCGCCTTGTTGAGCGCGTCTTGCAGCGCGGCGTGGCGGGTGGACCAGCGCGCCATCGTGCTCCTGCTTCCCCCGGCCATCATGGAGCCCGTCACCGCGACCGTGACGACTTCGTGCGAGGGGATGTGATTGCGCATCGACGCGAGCGTCGCCGTCTCGGAGTCGAAGTGCACGAGCGCGGAGTGGAGGAGGGCGACCTGTTGGCTACCCGTCATCGTGGTCTGCGCCGCGGCGCCGAGCGGAAGCCCGAGCGCCAGAGTTGCCGCGAGCAGGCCGCGGCCGGCCGTCCGAACGTGGTGTCTCACGTTCGCTAGCGTACCCTCTCCGACAGCTAGCTCACCACTGCCGCTACCGGGCGTGCGTGCAGGTCCTCGGCGTACGCCTGCGCGATCAGGTCGGCGTAGCGCGTCTCGACGACGCGTCGCTTGACCTTGAGCGTCGCCGAGAGCTCGCCGTCCTCGATCGTCAGGTCGCGCGGGAGCACCGACAGGCGGCGAATCTGCTCGAACGAGGCGAGGTCGGCGGTGAAGTGCTCGACCTCGCGGATCATCAGCGCGCGCACGCGCTCGTCGCGCGCCATCGTCGCGGTCGGCGTCTCTTTCGGCAGCTCCAGCTTCGCGCGAACGAGGTCCCAGTTCGGCGCGACCAGCACCGCCGGGTGCGGCATGTTGTTCCCGAACGCCATCACCTGCCCGATGTAGATCGAGCGCTTGATCGCGGTCTCGATCCGCGAGGGCGAAATCCATTTTCCGCCGCTGCTCTTGAACAGCTCCTTCTTGCGGTCGGTGATCACGAGGTGGCCGTGCGCGTCGATCATCCCGATGTCGCCGGTGCAAAACCAGCCGTCGTCGGTGAAGGGTTGTTCTTCCCGCGGAACGTTGTAGTAGCCGAGCATGATCATCGGCCCCTTGGCCTGGATCTCGCCGTCTTCGGCGATGCGTATCTCGACGTCGTGCACCGGGGTGCCGACCGTGCCGAGCACGTTGTCGTCAGGCCGGTTCACGGTGAGCACGGGCGCGGTCTCGGTCAGCCCGTAGCCTTCGAGAACCTTCAGCCCCATCGCGGCGAGGGTCAGCGCGGTGTCGCGGTGCAGCGGCGCGCTACCGCTCACGAAGTATTCGAGCCGGTCGAGCCCGAGTGTCGCGCGGATCTTGCTCAGCACGAGCCGCTTTGCGAGCGCGTGCTGCAGGCGCAGTCCGGGCGTGACGCCGCCGTCGCGGATCGCGCGCTCGTACTCGGTGCCGACGCGCAGCGCCCAGGGGACGAGCTTCGCCTTCAGCCCGCCGCCCGCGCGCGCGGTCCCGATGATCCCGGCGATCATGCGCTCGAAGATGCGCGGGACGAAGGCCGCGTACGAGGGCCGGATCGCGCGCAGGTCGTCGAGCAGATGTTCGGGCGTGCTGACGTAGTGGATGAGCCGGTTGTAGAGATAGCCCAGGGAGTCCGTGTGCTCGTAGATGTGCGCGAACGGCAGCACCGAGAACGCGATCTGTCCTTCGTGA
>JAFAMK010000213.1 GCA_019233415.1 Vulcanimicrobiota bacterium | reverse complement strand
GATGCGCCGCACGTCACCGTCCGCCTTGTCGCGGCGACGTACGACGACGGCACGGCGTGGACGGCGCCGGAGGCTGACCTCCCACCGACCGTGGTAACGGCTGCCTCGGCGGCCACCCCGTCGCCGCTTACAGGATCACCGCCGCCGTGGAATGCCGCAAACCATGCGCGGTATCTCGCGGTCCTTTTCGGCCGCGAGCATACGACCGTGGCGATCTTCGCACCCGGGCAGACCGTCTCGTCTGCGACGATCCCAATCGACGGTGCAACGACGGTGGCGTTCGACGGATCGGGGACGCTCTTCGTCGGTACCGGGCACGAAGGCGTCGCGATCTTTGCGCCCGGCGCGACCTCGCCGACGCGACGGCTCGCTGCGGCAAACGGAACCGCACTCGCCGTCGATCCGGCAGGTGACGTCGCGACCGGTGCTGCCGACGGAGACTCGAACGTCCACGTGTATCCCGGCGGCTCCGAACACGGCGAATACGTTCTTCCCGCCCACGTCGGCGCCGGTGGAATCGCGTTCGCGCCGACCGGCGAGCTTGCCGTGGCCGACACGGAGGCCCCGCTCGTCAAGATCTACGGGCCCGGCGCCACGACGGTGACGCGCACGGTCGCCGTCGCTCCGCGCACACGTTTGGTCGCGTACGATGCCGCCGGGCATCTCGTCGTTGGCAACCCCGACCTGCACGCGGTAACAGCCTTTGCGGTGTCCACGGGTGTAAAATCGGTCGAGGTGAAGGGGCCGGTTCTGAGCGCGATGGCGCTCGCACCCGACAATCTCCTGCTGTACGGAACGCCGCAAGGCGTACAAATGTTCCCGCTCGGTCGAACCGTCGCGCAGCTTCCCCCGATGCTGCACGGCGGACGCGCCGACGTGCTCGCAGTGGCGCCGAACGGCGTGATCGCCGCGGGCGACACGGCCCACGGTCTCGTCGTTCTCTACGCGGACGGCGTGCAAACGGTCATCGGGGGTCTCGGCGACGTACGTGGGCTCGCCTTCTCGCCGTAGATTCCAGCGCTATTTCACGGCGGCGTAGGCGCTCGCGAGCGACTGGACCTCCGTGTGGAGCGCAGCGCCTTCCGCTTCTTGGGCGGCGGTCGGCGCTTGGAACGAGGTCGAGCCGACGCGGCCGAGGAGGTCGAGGATTCGCTCGCGGACGCGGGCGGGCGTCTGGAGGTCTTCGACGTTCTCCTGGTCGAGCGTGAGGCGGTGCTTGAACGTCGTCAGCGTGGCGACGCGGGCCGCCGGCGCGTGGCGCATCTTCGCGTCGAGCGCGTTCAGCATCGTGTCGACGACGCTCAGCTCGCCGTTCAGCCGCGCGAGGAACGCGTGGCGTTTCGCGAGATCGTCGGCGGTCGACGGGTCGCGCGGGTCGGGCTTGACCGTCAGCGACTGTTCGTAGTGCTTGCCGTCGGCGATCAGGCGGACCGTGTACGTGCCGGGCAGGGCTTCGGCGCCTTCTTCGGGGCCGCGGTTCTGCAGGAACGTGCCGGTCCAGCGCGTCGGGCCGTCTTCGGCGAGTTCCCAGCTGGTGCGGTTGAAGCCGGCGTGACGCGTGTACTTCTTGCCGCTCAGGTGGCGCACGACGCGGCCGCGTGAATCGGCGATCTCGAACGACACCTTCTTCGCTGCGTGCGGCAGGTAGTAGGTGAGGATCGCGCCGTACGGCGGGTTCTCGCCGACGAACGTGTTCGCCGGCATGCTGTTGTCCTGGAAGACGTTCACCGGCGGCGTGCGCCACATGCGATACGCGTCGCGTGGCGTGAAGAGCGCGTTGAAGACCGTCGCGCCGCCGCTCTGCGTCGTCGCCCACTGCTGAAGCGGGCGCAAGTCGTCGAGGATCCACACGCCGCGGCCGTGCGCCGCGACGATCAAGTCGTTCGCCTGCGGCTGAATTTGCAGGTCGTAGATCGCGGTCGCCGGCATGTTCAGCCGCAGCGCGTGCCATTCGCGGCCACGGTCGAACGAGACGAAGACGCCGCGCTGCGTTCCGGCGTAGAGCAGCGAAGAATTTTTCGGGTCTTCGCGGATGCTGCGCACGAAGACGTTCGGCGGCAGGTTGCCGCTGAGCGAACGCCACGTCGTGCCGTTGTCGTCGGTGACGAAGATGTGCGGGTGCTCGTCGCCGGTCATGTGCCCGTCGACCGCGGCGTACGCCGTCGCCGCCGACGTGTGTCCGGGCTCGATCGTGTAGACGCGCTCCCAGGCGGGAAACGTCGCGGGCGTGACGTTCTTCCACGTTGCCCCGCCGTCGAGCGTGCGCTGCACGAGCCCGTCGTCGGTGCCGACCCAGATCACCTTCGGGTCGAGCTTCGACGGCGCGATCTGCAGGATCGTGTCGGCGGTTTCCGCGCCCGAGGCGTCGTCGCTGATCGGGCCGCCGGAGACGCGCTGGTGCGACTTCTCGTTGCGCGTCAGGTCGGGGCTGATTCGCGTCCAGTGAATACCGCGGTCGGTGCTGCGGAAGACGACGTTGCCGCCGGCCAGCACGGCACCCTCGTCGAACGCGATCGGCGAGTCCCAGTTGAAGCGATACGGCAACCGCGCCGGCGCGTCCTCACTGTTGCGCGCGCTCGGCGAAACCTCGCGCTGCTGCTTCGTGCGCTCGTCGTACAGGTACACCTGACCGGTGTCGCTGTTCGTGGTGGTCGTCCAGATCAGGTTCGGATCGCTCGGGTCGAACAGCGCCCACATCCCGTCGCCCGGACCGACTTGGTACCAGTCGCGGTTCAGCACGCCGATCCCGTTGTCGACCGCCGACGCGCCGCACCACGAGTTGTCGTCCTGCAGCCCGATGCACAGGTGGTACGACGGCACCGCGTCGTCGTAGCCGACATGGTACGGTTGCGCGAGCGGAATGTCGTAGGACTGCGTCCAGTGCGCGCCGCCGTCGTCGGAGAGGATGAGCCCCTCGTCGCACGCGATGATGATGCGGTGCCCGTCGCCTGACCACCACACGTGGTGATAGTCCCAGCCCGCATTCGTCGAGATCGCGTGGAACGAGCGCGCGCCATTCGTCGTCATCGACAGAATGAGCCCGACGTCGATCACGCGCTCGCGGTTCGCCGGATCGGCGTACAGCCGCGTGAAGTAGAACGGCCGCGCACCGACGAGGCTGCTGTGCGGCATCGCCGTCCACGTCGCGCCGCCGTCGTCCGAGCGCCAGACGTCGCCGTGCTTCGTCTGCATGATCGCGTAGATGCGCCCGCCGGTCGCCGGCGCGACGCCGATGCGTCCCGTCAGCCCGTCGGGAAGCCCGTGACCCGTCAGCTTGCGCCACGTCGTGCCGCCGTCGTCGGAGCGGTAGAGCCCGCCGGCCGGACCGCCGCTGGACATCGACCACGGCGTGCGCCGGAACTGCCACATCCCCGCGAACAGCGTCGCCGGGCGGTCGGGGACGCGCTCGAGCTGCGAGACGCCGCTCGACGGGCCGAGGTAGAGCGTTCGCGCCCAGTGCGCGCCCGCGTCGTGCGTCACGTAGACGCCGCGCATCGTGCCGTCGCGGAAGATGTGGCCGAGGACGCCGACGACGACGGTGCGCGCATCGCGCGGGTCGATCGAGACGCTCGCGATCGAGCCCGCGTCGTCGAGCCCGGCGTGCTTCCACGTCTTCCCGCCGTCGGTCGAATGCCAGACGCCGGCGCCTTCCTCGACGGTGTTGCGCGGGTACGCCTCGCCGGTCCCGACCCACACATCGTTCGGGTCGCGCCGCGCGACCGCGATCGCCCCGACCGGCGCAACCGCCTCCTTGTCGAAGACGGGCCGCCACGAGCGCCCGGCATCGGTGCTCTTGAAGACGCCGCCGCCCGCGCCGCCGGCGTAGTACACCGCCGGGTCCACGTCGCTCCCCGCGACAGCCGTCGCACGCCCGCCCGAAATCGCCGGCCCGATCGACCGGTACGTCAGCGCGGACAGCTCATCCGAAACCGGGTCGGCACCCGCCGCGAGCGGCGGCATCAGCAAGGCGCATACGACGACACCCAGGCGAATCGTAATCGACGGCTGCATCGTACCGGTATTCAGCCAGGACGAGAAGTTTCTTGCGAAGAGGGCCTCCCTGGTGAGGAGTCGGCTGCCGCGGCGGCGATATTCGAGCGCATGGGATCACTCGCGCCGGAGCGCGTCGCCGAGCTGGAACGGCACGCCAACGACATCCGCCAAGGCATCATCCGCTCGCTGCTCGCGGCCGGATCGGGGCACTCCGGCGGATCGCTCGACATGGCCGATATTTTCGCCGCCCTGTACTTCCACGTGATGCGGCACGACCCAAAGAACCCCGACTGGGCCGAGCGCGACCGGCTTCTCCTTTCATGCGGCCACATCGCGCCGGTTCGCTACAGCGCGATGGCGTACGCGGGCTACTTCCCGGTCGACGAACTGCTGACGCTGCGCCACTTCCGCACGCGGCTGCAAGGCCACCCCGAACGCGTCAGCCTGCCGGGTCTCGAAACGACCTCCGGACCACTCGGCGAGGGGCTCGCGCAGGGCACCGGGATGGCGCTCGGCGCGAAGATGGACCACAAGGACTGGCGCGTGTACGTCGTCACGTCGGACGGCGAGCACCAGTGCGGACTGCACTGGGAGGCGATGATGACCGCGGCCAAGTTCAAGCTCGACAACCTGACGTGCTTCATCGACCGCAACGTGATCCAGATCGACGGGAGCACCGAAGACGTGATGCCGCTCGAACCGCTCGCGGACAAGTACCGCGCCTTCAACTGGGAGGTCTTTGAGGTGAACGGCCACGACGTCGGCGCGATCGTCGACGCGGTCGAGGCGGCGAAAGCCGTGCGCGGCAAGCCGCAGGTGATCATCGCGCACACCGTGATGGGCAAGGGCGTCTCGTTCATGGAGGGCGACTACCTCTGGCACGGCAAGCCGCCGAAGCGCGACGAAGCCGACGAGGCGCTGCGCCAGCTGCAGACCGCGCGCGATTTGATCGGGGCCGGCGCCCGTGGGTAGCGCGGTGACGAACGCCGCCAGCGCGGCGATGCACCTGACCGACTACGGCAACGGCGACGCGCTCAAGCTGGTGCCGACGCGCAACGGCTTCGGGACGGGGCTCGTCGAGGCCGGCGAGCGCGACGCGAACGTGATCGCGATCTGCGCGGACCTCTCCGAGTCGACGCGCATGGAAGCGTTCAGCAAACGATTTCCGGACCGCTACGTCGAGATCGGTGTCGCCGAGCAGATGCTGGTCGCGATGGCGGCTGGCCTCGCGTCGGTGGGGAAAGTTCCGTTCATCGCGAGCTACGCGATGTTCAACCCCGGGCGCTCGTGGGAGCAAGTCCGCACGACGATGGCGCTCAACGAGACGAACGTGAAGATCGCCGGCGCGCACGCCGGCGTCTCGGTCGGCCCCGACGGCGCGACGCACCAGGCGATCGAGGACATCGCGATCATGCGCGTGATCCCGAAGATGACCGTCGTCGTCCCGTGCGACTCCGTGCAGACGCGCAAGGCGACGCTCGCCGTCGCCGCGCGCTGGGGCCCGACCTACCTGCGCTTCGCGCGGGCCGAGTCGGCCGTCATCACGACTGAGGACACGCCGTTCGAGGTGGGCGTCGCGCAGACGTTCCGCGACGGCGACGACGTCGCGATCATCGCGTGCGGCATCCTCGTCTACAACGCGCTGATCGCCGCCGACGAACTCGCGCGCGACCACGGCATCGCGTGCCGCGTCGTCAACAACCACACGATCAAGCCGATGGACGAAGCGGCGGTCGTCGCCGCCGCGCGCGATTGCGGCGCCGTCGTCACGGTCGAAGAACATCAAGTGCACGGCGGGATGGGTTCGCGCGTCGCCGAGATCCTCGCGGCGCAGCAGCCGGTGCCGATCGAGTTCATCGGTGTCCAGGACCGCTTCGGCCAGTCCGGCGCCCCGACCGAGTTGGTCGAACACTACGGAATGGGCGTCACCGCGATCCGCGAAGCCACCCTGCGCGCCCACGCCAGAAAGCGCGCCGCACGATGACCGGGAGCGACGTCGTCACGATCGCCCGTGCAACCGACAAACGCGTCGAACTGACGGCGCGGGGGATCGCGCTCGGCGCGCTGATCACACTGGTCTTCACGGCCGCTAACGTGTACCTAGGCCTGAAGGTCGGGCTGACGTTCGCCTCGTCGATCCCGGCCGCGGTCATCTCGATGGCGGTGCTGCGCGCCGTGCGCAACGCGACGATCTGGGAAAACAACATCGTCCAGACGATCGCGTCGGCGGCGGGGACGCTCTCGTCGATCATCTTCGTCCTCCCGGGCCTGGTGATGGTCGGCTGGTGGACCGGATTTCCGTTCTGGCAGTCGTTCGGCATCTGCGTGTTCGGCGGCATCCTGGGCGTCATGTACAGCGTCCCGCTGCGCCGCGCGATGGTCACCGGCAGCGACCTGCCGTACCCCGAAGGCGTCGCCGCGGCCGAGGTTCTCGAAGTCGGGGCAAGCGCGGGCGCCGGCACCGAGAACGCCGCGGCGGCCGCCGAGAACAAGGCGGGCTTGGTCGTGATCGTGTGGGGCTCGATCGTCAGCGCCGCCGTCGCGGCGATCGAGGCGACGAAGACCTTCGCGACCGACGTGGTCGGCAACGTGCGCCTGGGCGCCGGCAACACGGTCAGCGGGCTCGACATCGGCCTGCAGCTCGCGCTCGTCGGCGTCGGGCACCTCGTCGGTGTAACGGTCGGCGTCGCGATGCTCGTCGGGATCGTGCTGGCGTGGGGCGTCCTCGTGCCGATCTACTCGTCGATGCACGCGCCGGTCGCCGACACCGCCGCGCTCGCGAACGACGTCTTCCGCCATCAGGTTCGCCTGGTCGGCGCGGGCGCGATCGGCGTCGCGGCGATCTGGTCGCTCGGACGACTCGCGCGGCCGGTCGTCACCGGCGTGATCTCGTCGCTGGCCGCCGCGCGCGCGCGCACGAACGGCGACGGCGCCGCGCTGCCGATCACCGAGCAAGACATTCCGTTCAACCAGGTCCTCATCGTCAGCGGTCTGTGCCTGATCCCGCTCGCCGTGCTGCTCGCTTCGTTCCTGAACGGGACGGCAATCGGCACTGCGGCGATTCCGCTCGTCATCGGCGCGATCGTGTACATCGTCGTGGCCGGACTCGTCGTCGCGGCGGTCTGCGGCTACATGGCGGGGCTGATCGGGTCGTCGAACTCGCCGGTTTCGGGGCTGGCAATCCTGACGGTGCTCGGCGCCGCGCTGCTGCTGGTCGGCGTCGCGCACCCAAGTGATCCGAACGCCGCGAAAGCGCTGGTCGCCTATTCGTTGTTCGTCACCGCGATCATCATCAACATCGCGACGATCTCGAACGACAATCTGCAGGACCTCAAGACCGGCCAGCTCGTCGGCGCGACGCCGTGGAAACAGCAGGTCGCGCTCGTCGTCGGCGTCGCCTTCGGCGCGGCCGTCATCCCGCCGATCCTCGACCTCCTCAACCACGCGTACGGCTTCCTCGGCTCGCCGATCCACGGAATCACCGCGCAGCCACTCGCCGCACCGCAGGCGACGCTGATCTCCGCGCTCGCCGACGGCATCATCACCGGCAAGCTCGCCTGGAACCTGGTCGGGATCGGCGCGCTCATCGGCTTCGCGATCGTCGCCGTCGACGAGGCCCTGCGCCGCGGCAAGACGCGCCGCCAGTGTCCGCCGCTCGCGGTCGCGCTCGGCATCTACCTGCCGATGTCGGTGACGTTCATGGTCGTCGTCGGCGCGTTCGCCGGCAAGGCGTACGACAACTGGGTCGCGACGCGTCCGAATCCCGCCGCGGGCAAGCGCCTGGGCATCCTGCTCGCATCTGGCCTGATCGTCGGCGAGAGCCTGTTCGGCGTGCTGCTCTCCGGGCTGATCGTCGCGCTGAACCGCGACGCGCCGCTGGGACTTCCGGGCATCACGGACGCGTTCGCGCGCCCGTCGATGTGGCTCGGGCTCGTCGGCTGCGCGGTCGTCCTGATCTTCCTCTACCGCTGGGTCGGCGGGGTCGCGCGCCGGCTGGCATGACGCAGATCGACGGGGAGGTTGCCTGGCGCAACCTCCTCGCGTCGAAAGCCTCGCGCTGGATCGCTGCCGCCACCGATCCCGCCTACGGCGAGAGCGCGCACGGCCGGCTCGCGGCCGGAATCGCGCTGCCGCGCGTCACGCCGAAGTTCACGCTGAACCAAGACGACGTCTTCTTCTGCATCGGATCGTGCTTCGCGCGGAACATCGAAGAGCACCTGATCTACCGAGGAATCGCGGTCGAGAGCAAGTCGATCGCATTCGAGAAGCGCACCGGTCGCCCCAACGCGTACGTCAACAAGTTCACGACCGGCTCGATCCTCAACGAGCTGCGCTGGTCTCTCGCCGGCGAGCCGTTCCCCGCCAGCTCGCTCGTCGAAACCGACGAGGGCTGGCGCGATCTGCAGCTCGCGCCGAGCGCGGTGCCGCTTCCGCTCGATGACGCACGCGCGCGCCGCGTGATGGTCACGGAATACTTCCGCCGCATCCGCAGCGCGACGGTCGTCGTCATCACGCTCGGGCTCATCGAAGCCTGGTACGACGCGCAGGCCAGGGTGATGCTCAACGCCGCGCCGTCGCTCGCGCAGACGCGACGTTCCCCCGGCCGCTTTCGCCTGCACGTCACCGACTACGCAGAGAATCTCGCGGCGTTGCGCGCGGTCTACGATCTGCTCGGGGCACACGCGGCACCCGGCGTGCGGATCGTCGTCACGGTCTCACCGGTGCCGATGCGCGAGTCGTTCACCGGCCAGGACGTCCTCGTCGCCAACACCTACTCGAAGTCCGTCCTGCGCGTCGCAGCCGACGACTCGGCACGCGACCGCGCGAACGTGCAGTATTATCCGAGCTACGAGGCCGTTACCGTCTCGAACCGCGCGCTCACCTACAGCGGCGCCGACGACCTGCACGTCCTTGACGCCGCGGTCGACACGATCACGGGCGACTTCCTGCGCACATACGGGGTCACGCGCGAGCGCCCGCACCCGGAGTTCGTCGAGTTGCACTACTTGTTCGCGAACCCCGACGTCCACGACGCGGTCCTCGCGTGCCGGTTCGCGAGCGGCTACGAGCACTGGCTCGCCTACGGGCGCGCCGAAGGCCGCCCGCTGCGCGCCGTCGACTCACCCGGCAACCTCGACGACTTGCTCGGCCCCTGACGACCTTCAGACGGTCGCGGCTGTCTTCGCGACGCTGTACGCGTGCGCGCCGGCTCCGGCCAGCTTGCCGCCGTCGACGATGAGGTACTCCTCGCGAATCGGTCGGCCGTCGAACCAGCACTCGAGAATCTCGCGCGTCCCGGCGGCGTAGCGCGCCTGCGCGGAGAGGCTCGAACCGGAAATGTGCGGCGTCATGCCGTGGTGCGGCATCGTGCGCCACGGATGGTCGGCCGGCGCCGGCTGCGGATACCACACGTCGCCGGCGTAGCCCGCGAGCTGTCCGCTCTCCAGCGCGCGGACGACGGCGTCGCGGTCGACGATGCGCGCACGGGCCGTGTTTATCAAATAGGCGCCGCGCTTCATCGTCGCGATGAGCGTGTCGTCGAACAGGTGCTCCGTCTCGGGGTGGAGCGGCGCGTTGATCGTAACGACGTCGCAGACCGGCACCATCGACTGCGCGTTCGGATGGAAGGTGAGGTTCAGTTCACGCTCGATCGCCTCGGGCAACCGGTGCCGGTCGGTATAGTGCAGCTGCACGCCGAACGGTGCGAGCCGGCGCAGCACCGCGAGACCGATCCGTCCGGCCGCGACGGTTCCGACGACCATCCCTTCGAGATCATAGCTGCGCGCGACGCAGTCGGCGATGTTCCAGCCCCCCTTGACGACCCACTGGTACGAGGGGATGTAGTTCCGCACCAGCGAGAGGATCACCATCACCACGTGCTCGGCGACGCTGATGCTGTTGCAGTACGTCACTTCGGCGACGGTCACGCCGTGCGCGATCGCCGCCGCGAGGTCGACGTGGTCGGAGCCGATCCCCGCGGTGATCGCGAGCTTGAGCTTCGGCGCCTTCGCGAATCGCTCGGCAGTGAGGTACGCGGGCCAGAACGGCTGCGAAATGACGACGTCCGCGTCGACCAGCTCACGCTCGAAGACCGAGTCGGGGGCGTCCTTGTCCGACGTCACGACGAGCGTATGGCCGAGGTCCTGCAGAAACTCGCGCAAACCGAGCGCGCCGGAGACGCTGCCGAGCAACTCGCCTGGTCGGAAGTCGATCGCCTTCGGGGTCGGGAGCGCCTGCCCGCCCGGATACTGCGTGAGCGCCGGCAAGTCCGCGCGCGCGTAGGACGTCGGGTAGCCATCGACCGGATCGTCGTAGAGAACGCAGACGATCTTCGCCATGTTGCACCTCGTGGGCAAAGTTTGTTCGCCTGCCACGATAGCGCGGAGTGAACACCCACTCAAGTCGATTTTGCAGATGACGCGATTAGCTGCGCAAATCGCCCGCCTGCCGGCGGTCAGGTCGCCAGCAAGGTCGGCGCCGCGAGGTCGATGATCGGCGCGGCGCGCTCGACGTGCTGCCAGAATGCGAACAACAGCGGGGGGACGGGCGTGCGGTGCGCCGTCACCAAGCCGATCGTCTTGGAGACGGTCGGCTCGACGAGCGCTGCGACGTGCATCCCCGGCGGTGGCGCGAGCCAATCGATCACGCTGCGCGGCATGATGCTCGACCACGTCCCCGACCGCAGATACGTGTACTTGCTCATCATCGAGTTCGTCTCGACGCGCGCGTTCGGCGTCGCGCCGACGCCCTCGAAGACGGACTCGATGATCCGGCGGTTCTGCATGTCGCGATAGAGCAGGCACAGCGGCAGTTCCGCCGCCTCGCGCCACGTCACGGTCGCGCGACCGGCGACCGGCGAATCGGGCGGCGTGACGAGGACGTACTCCTCGCGCCCGATGGGGATCGAGCGCACGTGGTCGAGCGGCTCGTTGTCGATGTACGTGATCCCCGCGTCCAGCTCGAACGCGGCGATCTCGCGCAGAATCTCGATCGACGTCAACTCGAGGTCGGTGACCGACACGCCGGGATGCTCGCGCGCGAACGCCGTCGCAAGCGCCGCCGAGAGCGACGTGGCCGACGGGATCACGCCGAGCCGTAGTTGACCGCTCAGCGTCCCCGCGCTCACCCGCAGCTCCTGGCGAAACGCCTGCTCGTCGTCGAGAATCCGCCGCGCCCACTTGAGCACGATCTCGCCCTCGACCGTGAACCCGCGAAACCGGTTCCCCCGCAGCACGATTGGCACGCCCAGCTCGCTCTCGAGCTGCTTGAGCGCCAGCGAAAGCGCCGGCTGAGAAATCTCACACCGCTCCGCCGCGTGCGCGAAATGCTTCTCTCGCGCCAGCGCCACCAAGTACTCAAGCTGCCGAATCAGCACGACGGTCCTCCCCCAGCCTCGCTTCCGTCCTTCGTGTTCGGCGCCACAATCCTCTTGCTCTACCGCTGTCCAGCTAGGCGAGCGCTAGTTTTTCGTATCCTCGACATTGTGCGGTACACGGTCTGCATGAGCCTCACCCCTTCGGAGCTGCCGCGGCAGTGAACACATCGCTGCGAGGACTCCGCGAGTCCGCGGCGCGCTGCACGGCATGCGACCTCTACAAGCACGCGACGCAGACCGTCTTCGGCGAGGGCCGTCCCGGCGCGCACATCATGCTCGTCGGCGAACAGCCCGGCGACTCCGAAGACAAGGAAGGACATCCGTTCGTCGGACCCGCGGGGAAACTGCTACACAGCGCGCTGAGCGAGGCCGGCATCGACGAACGCGACGTCTACATCACGAATGCGGTCAAGCACTTCAAGTTCATCGAGCGCGGCAAGCGGCGAATCCATCAACAGCCGAAGCAAATTGAAATCCGCGCTTGCCGCCCGTGGCTCGACGGCGAGATCGCAGCCGTACGGCCACAAGCGCTCGTCACGCTCGGCGCCACCGCGGCGCGGGCACTCCTCGGCCCGTCCTTCCGCCTAACCGCACACCGCGGGGAGCAACTCGCCTCCGATCTCGCACCCCTGGTCTTCGCAACGATCCACCCGTCGGCGATCCTACGCTCCCCCGACGACGAAACGCGCCACGCCGAACGAGCACGATTCGTCGACGACCTGCACGTCGTCGCACAGGCGCTCGCAGACACACGGCAAGAACGCGCTCCGGCCTGATTTCCAGCAGTCAGGCGAGCGCCTGTCGTCGGCTTACGATTGTACGGTCCGCGAGTGGCGGGGCTCACGGTGTGGTGGGTTGGGCTCAGGTTGGAGGGTCGGCTGGACGACGACTGAAGGCGCCGATGTCGTTTTTGCTCGGTCAGCGTTCTCGTATGTCGCTTGCGGTCGGGCTCGTTGCGACGTCCGCGGTGTTTGCGTTTGGGCAGCCGGTGGGAGCGCAGACGAGCGCTGCCGGACCGCAGACGATGAGCGAGGTTGGCGCGGTCGCGCGGTATGCCGATGCGCTGGGGACGGCGAATGCGCGGCTGCCGGTTGCGGCGCGGCGCGAATTGGCGAAGCGGGTGTTGTTGCTGTCGTCGTACTACGAGTTGGACCCGTGTTTGCTCGGGGCGCTCGTGACGGTCGAGTCGGCGTGGCATGCGCGGGCAGTTTCGCCGGTCGGTGCGCTCGGGTACGGGCAGCTGATGCCGGAAACGGCGGCGAGGCTCGACGTCGACGCGCTCGAACCGTACGAGAACCTCGATGGGACCGCGCGCTATCTGCGGCGGCTGCTCAACCACTTCGCGGGGAGCGATTCGCTGACGCGGATGCGGCTGGCGCTCGCGTCGTACAATGCCGGGCCGGCTGCCGTCTCGCGCTATCACGGCGTTCCGCCGTATCGTGAGACGCAGGCCTATGTCGAAAGCGTCCTGCGCACGCGCCACGCCTTTCTCGTTGCGTTCGAAGCGCGCGCTGCCCGCGCGGCACTGGCGCTGATTCCGGCGCCGGTCGCCCCGCGCCGCGTCTCGCCGGCGCGCAAGCCGAAGCCGTGGCATCCGCGTCATTCGCCGTACTTGGATGCGCTCGACCCGAACAGCGTGCCCATCGAGACGCCGCTGCCGGTGCGCTGGGAGACCTCGCATTCGTTCGTCGCGCGGCTGTTCGGGCTCAAGCACCGCGTCGTCGGTACGCCCGGGACACCCGCGCCGGTCGCGGCGGCGTCATTCGCACCCGCCGGCTTGCGCTGAACCGGCGCTAGTCGTCTTCCGGCGTCGCGAAGCGGCGCAGCGACTGAACCGACGGGATGAAGTAGTACGCACCGGTCAGCGGCGTGGTGTAACGCGTCAACGCGTCGCGGGGGCCGCCGTCGGCGCCGGCCATTTGTTCGAGCATCTTCTGCAGCCGTGCTTGATCGGCGCTGAAGCCGATGAAGAGCGTGCCGTGGTCGGCGACGGTGCCGTAGGGGACGTTGCGGCGGAAGATTTTCCGCTCCTCGCCGTTTTCCGTCACCGTCGTGCGTGTGACGTGTGAGTCTTTCGGCATCGCGTCGTCCTTCAGCTCGACGCTGTCGGGCTTGGTGCGGCCGATGACCTTCTCTTGCGCCGTCTGGTCGAGCGCGGTCCAGGTGCGCGCGTCGTGGCGCCACTGCTGGAACAGCAGCACGCTGCCCCCGGCGCCGGGACCGTCCGGGATCAGCACGATCTCGGGCGCGTCCTGCAGCGTCGGGTTTTCGGTGCCGTCTTCGAAGCCGGTCAGGTCGCGGCTGTGTCGGTACGACCAGCCGGTGGTCTCGCGCACGAGCGTCGCGTGCGGCCCGAGCGCGGCGACCGCCGCGACGCCCATGTCGAAGACGATGTCGTACGCCGCCGCCGCGAACCACACGAACAGGTCGGCCTGCGTCGCCGGCATCGTGTAGCCGCCCGCGCCGCGCAGTTCCGTCTCGAACCCGTGGACGCCGGACGGCGCGTCGTCGGGCGCGACGGTGCGCCAGAGGTCGGGGCGCAGGCCGACGACGAGGTTCACGCCGCCGACCGTCGTGTGCGGCGGGCGCAGGTCGGCGACGGCTTTGACGAGCGCGCCGACGTCGGCGCCGGGACGCAGCGCGAACTCGAAGAAGCCGTGCGACGCGTCGCCGAGCGCGAAGATACCGGTCTGTCCTGTCAGCATCGCGGCTGCGTTGGCGCCTACTGCGCGGTCATCCCGCCGTCGATCACCATCTCGGCGCCGGTGACGAACGCCGACTCGTCGCTGAGCAGGTACAGGATCAGGTCGGCGATCTCGCGCGCTTCCGCGGGCCGGCCCAGCGGGACTTGAGCCAGCAGGTTCGTGCGCAGGCGCTCGGGATCGCGCGCCGCGGCGAGCGTGTTCTGGTACATCGGCGTGTCGACGAACGTCGGATGGACCGAGTTGCAGCGGATGCCGTACTGCTTGCGTGCGCAGTGCAGCGCGACCGATTTCGTGAGCAGGCGCACCGCGCCTTTCGACGCGTTGTACGCGAGCATGTTGTGGCCGCCGATCAACCCGCTCACCGACGAGAGGTTCACGATCGAGCCGCCGTGGTCGCGCATCGCGCGCACGGCGTGGCGGCAGCCGTAGAAGACGCCGTCGACGTTGACCCGCTGCGTGCGCTGCCAGTCGTCGTCGGAGAGCGACTCGATGTCGCCGAGCAGCATGATTCCAGCGTTGTTCACCAAGCCGTCGATGCGGCGAAAGCGCGTGCGAACCTCGTCGACCGCGTCGCGCCACGATGCGTCGCTCGTCACGTCGAGCCGCACGAAGTGCAAGCCGGGCGTCTCGCGCGCGGCACGCTCGCCGGCTGCGACGTCGACGTCGCCGACCGCGACGTGCGCGCCGTGCGCGAGCGCGCGCTGCGCGGTCGCAAGGCCGATCCCGCTCGCGCCGCCACTGATCAGAACGGTCTTGCCGGCGAGCCGGCCGTCACGCATCGGCGCCGACTTTGAGGATCAACTTGCCGTTGTTCTCGCCGCGGAAGAGCTGCAGCAGCGCGTCCGGGAACGTCTCGATCCCCTCGACGATCTCCTCGCGCGACACCAGACGCCCGGCCTGCATCCAGCCGGCGATCTCGCGCGCCGCTTCCGGATAACGCGACGCGTAGTCGAACACGACGAAGCCTTCCATCCGCGAGCGCGTCACGAGCAGCGACATGTAGTTGCTCGGGCCGGTCACGCCCGTCGTGCTGTTGTACTGCGAGATCGCGCCGCACAGCACGATGCGCGCGTGCCGCGCGAGGTTCGTCAGCGCCGCGTCGAGTATCGGTCCGCCGACGTTGTCGAAGTACACGTCGACCCCACGCGGCGCGTGCTCGCGCAGCGCCTTGCGCACGTCTTCGGCCTTGTAGTCGATCGCCGCGTCGAAGCCCAGCTCGTCGACGACGAAACGGCACTTCTCCGCGCCGCCCGCGATCCCGACGACGCGGCAGCCCTTGATCTTCGCGATCTGCCCGACGACGCTCCCGACTGCACCGGCCGCGCCCGAGACGACGACGGTTTGCCCCGCTTCCGGCTTGCCGACGTCGAGCAGGCCGAAGTACGCGGTCATCCCCGTCCCGCCCAGCGCGCTGACGTACGTGGTCAGCGGCGCGACGCGCAGGTCGATCTTCGTCAGGTGCGAGCCGTCGAGCGTGGCGTACTCCTGCATCCCGAGGCCGCCCGAAACGTGGTCGCCGGGCGCGAGGTCCGGATGGCGGCTTTCGACGACGCGGCCGACGCCGAACGCGCGCATCACCGCGCCGATCTCGACCGGCGGGATGTACGAACGGCCCTCGTTCATCCAGCCGCGCATCGCCGGGTCGAGCGAGAGGTAGCGCACTTCGACCAGCGCTTCGCCCGCGTCGGGCGCGCGGACCGGCTCGGCCGCGAAGTCCCAGTCGCTCCGTTTGGGCAGACCGACGGGCCGGTGCGCGAGCGTGAAGCGGCGGTTCGTCGTGGCAATCGTCATCGCGCGCACTTCGGATGGGCGCTCTCGCTTGCCCTGCTCGGAAGCGAACGCCGCTGCCCGGAACGTCGGGCGCATGGACGCGCGCGCCAACGGCCGGGTGCTGATTCTGCTCGTCGTCGTGCTGCTGGCCGGGCTCCCGATCGCGGTCTGGCTCGACCTGCGCTCGATCTCCGAGGCGGCGCTGCGGCGCCAGGCGAGCGACATGAACAGCGCCATCACCGAGATTCGCGCCTTCTACAGCACCGACATCGTCGACCGCGTCCTCGCCGCGCACGGCACGACGCTCGTCACCAACGAGTACAAGAACCACCCCGGCGCGATCCCGATCCCCGCGACGTTCTCGCTCGAACTCGGCCACGTGATCGAGACGCGCCAGGGCAATCTCCAGTACACGTTCACCTCGGACTTCCCGTTCAAGCACCGGCGGCATCCGCCGCTCGACCCGTTCGAACGCGCCTCGCTCGCGGCGCTGCGCGCGCAGCCGAACCAGGAGATCGTCGACGTCACGAACCACGGGCTGATGACGCGCGTGCGGCTCGTCGCGCCCGTGATGATGGCCGCGTCGTGCGTCGCGTGCCACAACAGCCATCCCGACAGCCCGAAGCACGACTGGAAGGTCGGCGACGTGCGCGGCATCCAGGAGCTGACCGTCGAGCAGCCGCTCGCGACGAACCTCTTCTCGTTCCGCTTCCTGCTGCTCTACTTCGTGTTCGCCGGCGCGCTCGGCTTCGGCTTCATCGCGATCCAGCGCCGCCAGTCGCAGTTCCTGGCCTCGATCGCGACCAAAGTCTCGCGCTACCTCTCACCGCAAATCTACGAGGCGATCTTCAGCGGGCGCGCCGACGTGACGATCTCGACACGGCGCAAGAAACTGACGATCTTCTTCTCCGACATCAAGGACTTCACGTCGACGACCGAGCGGCTCCAGCCGGAAGAGCTGACCGCGCTGCTCAACGAGTATTTCACGGAAATGTCGGCGATCGCGCTCGAATACGGCGGGACCATCGACAAGTTCGTCGGCGACGCGATCCTCGTCTTCTTCGGCGATCCGGAGACGAAGGGCGTCGCGCAGGACGCGGAGGCGTGCCTGCGGATGGCGGTCGCGATGCAGCGCCGGCTCGGCGCGCTGAACGTGCGCTGGCGCGCGCGCGGGATCGAGCGGCCGTTCCGCGTGCGGATCGGGATCAACACCGGCTACTGCAACGTCGGCAACTTCGGGAGCGCCGACCGGATGGACTACACGATCATCGGTGCCGAGGCGAACCTCGCCGCGCGACTGCAGTCGATCGCCGAGGCCGGCGGGATCGTGATGAGCTACGAGACGTACGCGCTCGTCCGCCACATCGTCGCCGCGCATCCGCTGCCGGCGATCACGGTCAAAGGGATCACGCGCGAGATCATCCCGTACGCGGTCGACGGGCTCGTCGGCGAGAGCGATGACGGCGCGCAGGTCTTCAGCGCGCACGGTGACGGGCTCGACCTCTTCGTCGACGTCAACGCGGTCGATGCCGCCGACGCGGCGCGCCTGCGCGGCGTGCTGAGCGCCGCGATCGAAGCGCTCGACAAGCGTGGTTCGAGCGGCTAGCGAACCACGACCAGATCGAACACGGCGAGCGCGCCGAACGCCGTCAGCGCGGCGGCGATCGCGACGACCGCCGACGGCCCGAGCGTGCGCGTGCTGTGTTCGAGCAGCGCGCGCCGTTCCTCGACGTAGCGCACCGCGCCGAGGATCGCGAACGCGATCCCGACCGCGAGCATTAGCAGCCCGAACGCGAGCGAGAGCTTCGACTGCGGGTCGAGCCGCGCGATCAGGAACCCGAACCCGACCAGCGCCAGCGACGTCCGCACGTAGGCGAGAAACGTGCGCTCGTTTGCCAGGTGGTCGCGCACCGTCGCCTCGACCCGAATCTCGCGCGGTCTGTCCTCCATCGAGCGCTCCCTTTCCAGCTCTTCGCCCGCCTCCCCGCCGTGCCGACATTTTACCGTTCGTCCACGCTCCCGTACGGGCGGGCATCGCGCACGGCGAGAAGGACTCCTTCCGAATGATCGAACTGACCGGCGCCGACGAGCGTGACGACGAGGTGCGCTGCGCCTCATGGCTGCAGGCGCTCGCGCGCGGCCGCGACCTGCTCCTGCCGCTCGACGGGATCGACGAGATCGCGTTTCCGGCCGCGGCGCTGCTGCGCCGCTACGTCGGCGGCCTGCGCGACGAGATGCTGGACTACCGCGCGATCGTCGGCGCCGCGGCCGACGTCGCCGCGCTGAACGCCGCTCAGCTCGACGGCGTCGTCGCGAACACCGCGGAGCAGAGCACGCTGGTCGAACGCACCGCGGCGGCGATCGGCGAGATCGACCACGGCGCCGCGCACGTGGCGCGCACGGCAGCGTCGCTGCGCGCGCTCTCCGGAACGCTCGCCGACTCGACGACGCGTCACGACGCCGGGATCACCGCGGTTCTGGGCGCGCTGACGCGCCTGGGCACGACCGTCGAGGGCGCCGCGTCGTTCGCGACCGCGATGGACGACGGCTCGGCGCAGATTCGCGACTTCTTGGAACGGCTGCGCCGGATCGCACGCCAGGCGCGGCTGCTCGCGATCAACGCCGCGATCGAAGCGGCGCACCTCGGCGACGCCGGCCACGGGTTCGTGATCGTCGCGAACGAGGTCAAGACGCTCGCCGAGTCGACGGGCGAGTCCGCCGCGAGCGTCGCGGCGATCGAGCACGAGCTGCACGAGGCGAGCCGCCAGGTCGAGACCGCGGTCGGCGACTCGACGCGGCTCGTGCGCCGGCTCGCCGGCGACCTGGACGCGGCGCGTGCGCGCTCCGGGCAGACCCGTGCGCAGGTCGACGAACTGGACCACGCGGTCGGCGAGGTCGCCGCGATCGCGAACGAGCAGAGCGCGAGCATGTCCGCGATCGCGTCCGGCGTCGCGCAGATGGCGCACCACGCGCAGGAGGTCGCGGCCGCCGCGCGGCGCGCCGCGAACCTCGCGATCGGCGACGCGCTCGCGCGGCTCGAAGCGGCGATCGCGACCTACCGGCTCGGCGAGCGGCACACCGGCGGCACCGCGGTCGAGATCGAGCAGCTTCCCGCCGGGCTGCGCACCGCCGCGGCGGCGCTGCGCGCGCGCCTCGACGCCGATCAGCGCGAGCTGCTCGCGCTCCTCACGGCGATCGCGGTCTCGGTCGCCCGCAACAGCTACGAGTGGCGCGCGATCGCGCAGTCGCTCACCGCGCTGCGCGGTGAATTGGAAACGACGACTGCGGCGATCGACGAGACCGCCGCGGGCGCCGCGCTCGCCGCGCAAGCGTCGCAGCGGATGCGCGGCTCGCTCGACGCGATGCGGGCCGGCTTTGCGACCTCGGTCGAAGAGCTTCGCCACACGCTCGACCGTGTCGCGCGCGTGCGCGACGACGTGACGCACGCCGAGTCGTTCGTCGCGGCGACGGCGGCGGCGAGCGCGCGCGCCGCTGCGATCCTCGATCTGATCGACGCGATCTCCGGCGAGACGACGCTCCTCTCGCTCAACGCCGCGATCGAAGCCGCGCACGCCGGAAGCGCGGGGAGCGGCTTCGGGATCATCGCCGACGAGATTCGCGCGCTCGCCGCGACGACGTCGGAGGCGACGCAACAGATCGCGACGGTGATCGGCGACGTCGCGGCGGCGAGCACGGCGATGACCGCGACGACGGCGCTGGCGGTCGAGCAGACCGCCGGCGTCCACGACGAGACGACCCGCATGCGCACCGCGGTGACCGCACTGCGCGGCGAGATCGACGGCACGCTCGACCGCACCGCCGAGGTCGTCGCGATCGTCGACCAGCAGCTGGCCGCGCTCGCCGACGTGCGCCGCGCGACCGAGAACGCGGTCCGCCACGTCGAACACGACGCCGGCGCCGCGACCGACGGACGCCGGCTCGAGCTGGCGATGCTCGGGATGCGCGCCCACGCGCTCGCCGCGCGCCGCCCGCTCGGAACCGTCGCCGAGCGCGTCCGCGAGATCGGCCTGGCGACGGCGCGCGAGATCGACGGCGTCTTCGGCGACGCGATCGCAAGCGGAACGATCGCGCTCGGCGACTGCTTCGACACGGACTACGTCGAGTTGACCGGCGCGGCGGTCGCGAAGCTCGCGCGCTTGTTCGACGTGTCGCGCGTCCCGCCGAGCGGCTTCGACCCGCCGAAGTTCGAGACGCGCTACGACCGCGCGGTCGAGGACGGTTGCAACCGCCTCATCGACGAGAACGTCCCCAAGCACGCGGCGATCGCCGCGATGTTCGCAGTCGACCTGAACGGCTTCTGCTTCGGCCATTTCCGCGACTGCCGGCGCGACTGGACCGGCGACTTCACGACCGACCGCGATCACAACCGCATCAAGCGCTTCTTCGAGGACGCGCTGAGCCTGCGCTGCTCGCGCGTCGGCCTCGGCGCCGCGGCCGACGAGCTGCCGCGCCGCGCCGCGTACGCG
>JAFAMK010000416.1 GCA_019233415.1 Vulcanimicrobiota bacterium | reverse complement strand
GACGATGAAGGGCTTCTTCAAGTACGACAAGGCGGTCGGCAAAGGCCGCGAAGCGATCCCCGACCCCGAGGTCGAGCAGCTCATCGCGCAGCTCGCGAAGGACGCGGGGATTCCGCAGAACCCGAACGTGAGCGACGAAGAGATCATCGCGCGCTGCACGCGCGCGCTCGCCGACAGCGGCGCGGACTTGGTGCGCACCGGCGTCGCGCTGCGGCCCGGCGACGTCGACATCGTCTGGATCTACGGCTACGGCTTCCCGCCGCACCACGGCGGCCCGATGTGGTACGCCGACGAGGTCGCCCTTCGACAAGCTCAGGGTGACGGCGCGAACGGCGCGCGGACCGCACAACCCACGGAGACCAAGGAGTTGACCCATGCCTGAGGCGGCGATCGTCTCGGCCGCGCGCACGCCGATCGGGCGGGCGTTCCGCGGCGCGTTCAACCAGACCCACGGCGCGACGATGGCCGGCCACGTCATCACCCACGCGATCGAACGCGCGGGCGTCGAGCCGGCCGAGATCGAGGACGTCGTGATCGGGACCGGCCTGCCGGAAGGCGCGACCGGCCACAACATCGGCCGCGTCGCCGCGCTGCGCGCGGGGCTCCCGCGCAGCGTCGCGGGGACGACGATCAACCGCTACTGCGCCTCCGGGCTGCAGGCGATCTCGACGGCCGCGCACCGCGTGATCGTCGACGGTGCGAAGGTGATGGTCGCGGGCGGCGTCGAGTCGATCTCGCTCGTCCAGAACGACATGAACATGCACGGCTTCACCGAGGAGTGGGCGCTCCGCCACGAGCCCAACCTCTACATGCCGATGCTGCAAACGGCCGACTTCGTCGCGAAGAAGTACAACGTCTCACGCGAAGCGCAGGACGAGTACTCGCTGCAGTCGCAGCAGCGCGTCGCGGCGGCGCAGGCCGCCGGCCGTTTCGACGCCGAGATCGTCCCGCTCCCGAGCTGGAAGTACGAGCAGGACAAAGAGACGAAGGCGTTCCGCGAAGAGTTCGTCACGCTGGCGAAAGACGAGGGGAACCGCCCCGACACGACGCTCGAAGGGCTGGCCGCACTCAAGGGCGTGCTCGACAAGAACTCGTCGATCACCGCCGGCAACAGCTCACAGCTCAGCGACGGTGCCGCCGCCGTCGTCATCATGGACGCCGACGAGGCCCGCAACCGCGGGATCGCGCCGCTCGGCTTCTACCGCGGCATGGTCGTGCGCGGCTGCGACCCCGGCGAGATGGGGATCGGTCCCGTCTTCGCGGTCCCCGACTTGCTCAAGCGCCACAACCTGACGATCGACGACATCGGCCTGTGGGAGCTGAACGAGGCGTTCGCCGTGCAGACGGTCTACTGCCGCGACACGCTCGGCATCCCGAACGACCGCTTCAACGTCGACGGCGGCGCAATTTCGATCGGCCACCCGTACGGCGTCAGCGGCGCCCGCATGACCATGCACGCCCTCATCGAAGGCAAACGCCGCAACGCAAAGTATGTCGTCGTCACGATGTGCATCGGCGGCGGAATGGGCGCCGCTGGGCTGTTCGAAGTCAACCTGAACTAGCGCATCGGCCGGTCAGCCGGCGTCGGTGAACAACGTCTTGTAGCGCTCGCGGAGTTCGCGCTTCAGGAACTTGCCGACGCCGGTGCGGGGGATCGCTTCGATGAAGATGATGCGGTCCGGGGTTTGCCATTTGGCGAGCTTGTCGGTGAGCCAGGCGAGGATAGCGGCTTCGTCGGCGTCGTGGGTTTCGCGCAGGACGACGGCGGCGACCGGGCGTTCTTGCCACTTCGGGTGGGGGACGCCGAAGACGCACGCTTCTTTCAGCGACGGGTGGCCCATTAGTGTGTTCTCCACCTCGACCGACGAGATCCACTCGCCCCCGGACTTGATGAAGTCCTTGACGCGGTCGACGATCTCCATGTAGCCGTATTCGTCGACCGTGCAGACGTCGCCGGTATGGAACCAGCCGTCGGGTTCGAATGCGAGCTCCGTCGCGTCGGCGTTGTCGTAGTATTGCTTCGCGACCGCGAAGCCGCGCACGAGCAGTTCGCCGCGCGAGACGCCGTCGGCGGGGACATCGTTGCCCAGCTCGTCGATCAGGCGCCACTGCACGATCGGCGAGAAGACGCCCTGCTTGTAGCGTTCGCGCTTTTGCAGCTCCGGCTTGTCGTCCAGCTCTGAAAGGTACGTGTTCACCGTGCCGATCGGCGACATCTCGGTCATGCCCCAGGCGTGCACCGCTTCGATGCCCAGCGCTTCGAGATCGTCGAGCAGCGCGGGCGGAAGGGCGGAACCACCGATGATGAGCTTGCGCAGCGCAGGAAGTTTCTTCCCTTGCGCTTTCAGCACGTCGCGCACCGCCATCCAGACCGTCGGGACGCCGGCCGAGAACGTCACCTGCTCTTGCTCGCAGAGTTCGATCACGCCGGCGGGGTCGAGTCGTTCCATCGGCAGGATGAAGTCAGCGCCGGTCAAGAGGCCGCCGAACGGCGCTCCCCACGCGTTGACGTGGAACATCGGGACGATCGGCAGCAACCGGTCACGTTCGCGAATCCCCATTGCGTCAGGGAGACAGATCGCGAGCGCGTGGATGTACGTCGAGCGGTGCGAGAAGAGGACGCCCTTCGGATCCCCGGTCGTCGCCGACGTGTAGCAGAGCAGCGCCGCGGCGCGCTCGTCGATCTCCGGCCAGTCATACGTCTCCGGCTCGCCGGCGAGCAGCGTCTCGTAGTCGAGCGCGCCGTCGAACGGTTCGACTGCCGCGCCCATCGTGACGAACATGCGGCCCGACTCGGGTGCGAGCGCGTGCGCGGCTTTGACCGCCTTCGTCAGCGAAGCGTCGTAGAAGACGATGCGGTCGCCGGCGTGGTCCAGGATGTACGCCACTTGGTCCGGGAAGAGGCGGATGTTGACGGTGTGAAGCACCGCGCCGATCATCGGGACCGCGTAGTACAGTTCGAGATGGCGGTGGCCGTTCCACGCGAACGACGCGACGCGGTCGCCGGGCCGCACGCCGAGCGCGCGCAGCGCGTGCGCGAGCTGCGCGACGCGCCTGCCGAACGCGGCGTACGTGAAGCGCACGACCGCCGCGCCATCGCGCGAGACGATCTCCTTGCGCGGGTGCGCGCGGACCGCGTGCTCGAAGATCGCACGAATCCCGAGCGGCTGGTCGGACATCGTCGACGGGAGCGTCCCGCCGAGTACCTCGGAGGAGAAGAGCGTCGCCATGGGCGTCGGTTCGCCGGCTCCGCGCCGTAGCACCTACGGGGGATGGTCAGAGCAATGCCGCCCTTCGACAAGCTCAGGATGACGGGAGCAGGGCCGCGAGGGCCTCGGACAGGTCGGGGTGGCGGAAGGTGTACCCGGTTGCCAGCGTGCGCTCGGGGAGGACGCGCTGGCCTTCGGTGAGGACGTACGCGCCCTCGCCGAGGAGCAGGCTGGCGGCGAACGACGGGACCGGGAAGAACGCCGAGCGATGCAGCGCGTGGGCGAGCGCGCGGGTGAAGTCGCGGTTGGTGACCGGGTTCGGCGCGGTCGCGTTCAGGACGCCGTCGACGTGGTCGAGCGCGTGCAGGTAGACGCCGGCTATGTCGTCGGCGT
>JAFAMK010000369.1 GCA_019233415.1 Vulcanimicrobiota bacterium | reverse complement strand
CTCGCCGCGCTGCTCGCCTTTGCCGCGACGCGGCTCGCCGTCGACCAGATCGTCGCCGGCACCGGGCTCAACATCGCCGCGCTCGCGGCGGCGGCGTTCGGGCTCGTCCTGATCTACCACCAGCCGGGCGCCTCGCACGAAGTGCCGGCGTTCGGCGAGACCGGCGAGTGGGTGCTGACGGCGCTCGCGTTCGTCGCGGCGGTCGCGCTGCAGCTCGTCCTCGCGCGCACGCCGTGGGGCCTGCGCGTGCGCGCGTGCGGCGAAGACCCGAGTGCCGCCGAGTCGGCCGGGATCGACGCGCTCACGACGCGCTTCTGGGCGGTCGTGCTCGGCGGCGCGGTCGCGTCGCTCGGCGGCGTCTACCTCGCGCTCGCGGAACTGGACCTCTATTCCGACGGGATGACCGCCGGGCGCGGCTTCATCGCGCTCGCCGCGGTAATCTTCGGCCGCTGGACCGCGCTCGGCGCGACCGGCGCGGCGCTCTGCTTCGGCTTCTTCGCCGCGCTGCAGTACACGCTGCAGCGCGCCGGCATTCCGAGCGAGCTGATGCAGGCGCTTCCGTACCTCGCCGCGCTCGTTGCGCTCGCCGGCTTCGCCGGCCGCGTGCGCGCACCGGCATCCGACGGCCTACCGTACATCCGCCAATAACGCCTAACGGCCCTTGACTTTTGTCATGTCGTGCCGACAAATATATGTACAATGCAGGTACCGCGACGACTCGTTGCCGCCGTCGTCAGTCTTGCCGTCATGCTGGCGTGTGCGCCTGCGCGCGCGCGCGCCGACGTGCCGGGACCGCTCGCCGACTTTCAGGCGCAGCTCTCCGCGTTCGCGGTGCGCGCGCCGGGCCACGTCGCCATCGCGGTGCAAGACGTCGCGACCGGCGTGATGACCGGGATCAATGCTGGCGCCGAGATGCCGGCTGCTTCGACGATCAAGATTCCCGTGATGGTCGAGGTCTTTCGGCAGCTGGAGAACGGCCGCTTCGATCTGAACCGGCGGCTCCATCTGCAAGCGACCGACAAGGACTGGGGGTCGGGCGACCTCTGCGACGCGGCGGTCGGCGGCGCGTATCCCGTCTCCCAGCTGCTCTCGCTGATGATCGACGACAGCGACAACACCGCGACCAACATGCTGATCCGGCTCGTCGGTCGCCAGCACATCAACGCGACGATGGACGAGCTGGGGCTGACCCACACGCGGCTGAGCGACTTCATCCGCTCCGAGGGCCCGATCCGCTGGGCGCTGCGTTCGAGCCCGGCCGACATGGCGCACTTGCTCCAGTCGATGGCGAAGGAGCAATTGGTCGACGAGTGGTCCTCGCGCGAGATGGTCGACATTCTGCGCGAGCAGCACATCAACACGCTGCTCCCGCAGCCGCTTCCGCCCGGCACCGAGATCGCGCACAAGACCGGCTCGCTGCACGACACGCTCAACGACGTCGGGATCGTCTACGAAGGCGAAGACCCGTACGTGATCGCGGTGATGACGACCGATCTGCCGACGCTCGACGCGGGCCGGCGCTTCATCCGCGGCGTCTCGCGGATGGCGTACACCGCGCTCGGCCGCTTCGCGACGTGGCGCGAGGACAACGACTTCACGCCGCCGTTCGCCGCCGCGACGGAGCGCCCCGCGCCGCTCACGCCGGACCAGCGCATGTGGGCGCCGCTGAGCGCGCCCGTCGTCCCGGCCGCGGCGCCCATCCCGGCGAACGCCGCGCCGACCGACCCGCCGACGCCCGCGCCCGGCGCGTAGCCCGAACTAGCTCGCGGCGGCGGTCGGCCTCCCGCGGTACGTCGGGGTCAGCCAGCCGCGGTATTTCGGCAGCCGGCCGCGGACCGCGTCGTCGTAGTGCTCGATCAGTGCGCTCGCGATCGGGCCGCGCCGGCCGTTCCCGACCGGACGATGGTCGACCGACTCGATCCACTGCACGCCCGCCGCGCTTCCGGTGATGAAGATCTCGTCGGCGACGACCAGCTCGCTGCGGTCGATCGGCCGCTCGACGACCTCGAGCCCCAGCTCTTCGCGCGCGAGCGTCATGATCGTGCGGCGCGTGACGCCTTCGAGAATGTTCTGCGACGGGTCGGGCGTGTAGAGGACGCCGCGCCGCACCATGAAGAGGTTCTCGGCCGAGCCTTCGCTGACGTGGCCTTCCGCCGAGAGCATGACCGCCTCGTCGAAGCCGTTCATCACCGCCTCGCTCTTCGCGAGCGCACTGTTGACGTACGTGCCGGTGATCTTCCCGCGCGCGGGCGCCATCGTGTCATCGATCCGCCGCCACGAGCTGATCCCGACGCGCAGCCCGCGCTCGGCGTCGAAGTAGCGCTCGAACGGAATCGCGACGAGCCCGAACGCGTCGCGCGTGTCGTGCAGCCGCACGCCGATGTCTTCGTTCGCTTTGTACGCGAACGGCCGCAGGTAGCAGTCGCCGCGGAAACCGTTGCGGAGGCACAGCTCGACCGTCAGGTCGCACAGCTCCGGCGTCGTCAGCGGAAGCTGGATCATCAGGATGCGCGCCGACTGCTGCAGGCGTTCGTAGTGCTCGACGAGCGAGAGCAGGTACAGCTCTTCCTCGCGCGCGTTCCAGAAGCCACGAACCCCTTCGAAACAGCCGGTGCCGTACTGCAGCCCGTGCGTGAGCAGACCGACCTTCGCGTCGCCGTAGCGGGCGAAGCGGCCTTCGTGGTAGACCGTCAAGTCGGCCAGGTGCATGGAAGCGGGCTCCTCCGGTAGTAAGGGTTGGCTTCGTGCGCGAGGTCTTTGCAACGTTCCTCCGGCTCGGCATGACGTCGTTCGGGGGACCGGTGGCGCATCTAGCGTATTTCCGCCGGGCCTTCGTCGAGCAACGCGGCTGGCTCGACGAGGCGACCTTCACGCGGATCGTCGCGTTTTGCTCGGTACTCCCGGGACCCACCTCGAGCCAGGTGGGGATGCTGGTCGGTCTCACGCGCGGCGGACCGCTCGGCGCGTTCGTGGCGTGGCTGGGGTTCACGACCCCTTCGGCGGTCGGGATGATCCTCGTCGCGGCGGCGCTGACCGGCGCCGAGCACCGCGCGACCCCGCCCTGGTTCAGCGGCCTGCTCGACGGTCTGTTCGCCGCCGCCGCCGCGGTCGTCGCGCAGGCGGTCTTTGGCCTCGGGCGGTCGCTCTGCACCGACCTGCCGACGAAGGCGATCGGCGTCGGCGCGATGGCGGTCGCGCTCGCGCTACGGCCGTTCCCCGGGCTGCAGTGGGTCCCGATCGCGCTTGGCGCGCTCGTCGGCGCCGCCGCGCTGCACGCGCCGGCCCTGCGAGCGGACGCGCTGCCGATCCGCGTCCCGCGTTGGGCCGCGATCACGGCCGGCTGCATCTTCGCGCTGCTCGTCGCGGTGACGCTGCTCCCGAAGACGCCGGTCGTCGCGTTCCTCGCGACGCTGGTCCGCGCCGGCGCGCTCGTCTTCGGCGGCGGCCACGTCGTGCTGCCGCTGCTGCAGAGCATGGTCCGCGACGGCCTCATCGACGCGCGCGACTTCTTCGCCGGCTACGGCGCGGTGCAGGCGATGCCGGGCCCGATCAACACCTTCGCGTCGTTCCTCGGCTACGCGAACGGCTCGCCGCTGCACGGCCTGGTCGGCGCGCTCGTCGCGACGGTCCTGATCTTCGCGCCGTCGTTCGCCTTGGTCTTCGCGCTCGCGCCGGTCTGGAACCGCGTCGCCGGGGCGCCGCGCGCGGCCGGCGCGGTGCGCGGGGCGAACGCGAGCGTCGTCGGGCTGCTCGGCGCGGTGCTCTACGACCCGGTGCTGATCTCGCTCGGCGGCGCGTGGCCGCGCATTGCGATCGCGCTCGCGGCGTTCGTCGCGATCGGCGCGTTCCGCGTCGCGCCGTGGATCGTCGTCGTCGCGGCTGCGGTCGTCGGCGCATTAATCGGGGCATAACCGGGAGAGCGCCTCCCGCTGGCGGAACCCGGCGCCTCGTGCGACGTCCGTTTGGTCCCGGCTCGATCGTCGTTGCGGCGATCGCCTTGTCACTGCTCGGCGGCGTGGTGGTCGCCGCGCCCGGCATCACGACGCTCCCCACGGCCTGGCGGATTCGCGGGCCGGAGGGCGCGGTCGCAACCGTCGGGACGCTGCCCGAGGGCATAGCAATTTCACGCGACGGCTCGCAGCTCGTCGAAGTGGAAGGCGGCTATCGCAAGCCGGTGCTGCGCGTGCTCGACGCGGCGACGCTGAACGAAGTGCGCAACGTCCCGCTGAACGGCGGGTTCGGCGCGCCGCTGCGCGATCCGGACGGCGACGGCGTGTGGATCAACGTCGCCGGCACGTTCCAGGAACAGCTCGCGCACGTCGACACCGCGAACGGCACCGTCGACCGCGACGTCTCGCTTCCGCTCCCGTTCTTCCCGGTCGCGATCGCGCGCGC